>NZ_JAALEA010000211.1 GCF_014145145.1 Dietzia cercidiphylli | reverse complement strand
ACCCGGCGCCCCGGGAGCCGGAGCGGGCTGCGCGGGGGCGGGGGCGACGCTGGGCTGGGGGACCGCCTGCTGGGTGGCACCCGTCCCGCCGGTGTTCCCGGTCCCCGTGCCGGAGGACTCCCACTGGGACGCGCCGGCCTGGCCACCGATGTACCCGGGGGACGGGAAGCTCTCCCAGTCGGTCCCGGACAGCGCGCCGTCCATCGCCGACTTCCAGATGTCCGCGGGGAGCCCGGACCCGTACATCGTCCCGCCCCACGCGTTGAGCAACGGCTGGTTGTCGTCGGTCCCCACCCACACCGCCGTGGCGATGGACGGGGTGTAGCCCACGAACCAGGCGTCCTTGTTGTACCCGGTGTCGCCGAGCTGGGTGGTGCCGGACTTGGCCGCCGAGGGGCGTCCGCCCGCCAGCGACTTGCCGTTGGAATAGGCGGCGATCGGCTCCATCGCGGAGGTGAGGTTGTTGGCCACGTCGGCGTCCACCACCTCCTCACCCTCGGGGGCCGAGTTGTCCAGCAGGACCTCACCGTCGGCCGTCTCGACCTTCTCGATGAAGTGGGTCGGCCGGTGGACGCCCTCGGCCGCGAAGGTGGCCAGGCTCGTGGCCATGTCGCGCACCCGGATCGGGTACTGGCCCAGGATCAGGCCGTCGTAGGGGTCCTCGCCCTGCTCGGTGAGGGTCTCCCACGGCAGTCCGGGGATCTCCTTGGCGACGCCCGTGCGGTGGGCCATCTCCCGGACGTCGTTGGCGCCGTTGTTCAGCATCCGCTGCAGGCGGATGAACGAGGTGTTGAGGGACATCTTGAGCGCCATCGCGACCGAGCACGACCCACAGGACTGGCCTTGGACGTTGGTGACGGTGACGTTTCCGGTGGTCACGGGCGCCGAGGAGATCTGGGTGCCCAACCCGATCCCCTGCTCGAGGGCGGCGGCCACGCCGAAGATCTTGAAGGTGGAACCGGTCTGCAGCGGAGCGTTGGCGTAATCCCACCCCTCGGCGTCCTCGCCGCCGTAGTAGCCGATCACGCCGCCCGTGCGGGGGTTGATGGAGACCACCGCCGTCCGGTTCTCGGGCCTCTCCCCCTGCATGTTGCTGCGAGCGGCCTCGACCACGGCGTCCTGGGTGGACGGGTCGATCGTGGTGGTGATCTTGAGCCCGCGGGTGTTGAGCATCTGCTCGTCCAGGCCGGCCATCGCCAGCTCCGCCAGCACCTGACGACGGATCGCCCCGTTGGTGGGGTCGCCCACGTTCTGGTCCACCGCCTGGGGATCCTCCACGACCTGGGGGAACTCCGCCATGCCACGCTGCTGGGCGTCGATGGCCCCCATGTCGCGCATGCCGTCCATCACGTAGTTCCAGCGGCCCTCGGAGGCGGCGGCGTTGTTGAGCGGGTCCAGCGCGGACGGCGACTGGATGACCCCCGCGAGAAGCGCGCCCTCCTCCACGGTGAGGCTCTCCACCGGCTTGTTGAAGTAGGCGGTGGAGGCGGCGGCGATGCCGTACGCGCCGCGGCCGAAGTAGATGGTGTTGAGGTAGGCCCCGAGGATCTGGTCCTTGGACCACTCGTTGGTCATCTTGGCCGCGATGATGATCTCCCTGGCCTTGCGCTCGTAGGTGGGAGCGTCGCCGACCATGGTGTTCTTGACGTACTGCTGCGTGATCGTGGACCCGCCGCCGGCGCTCGACTCGCCGGTGACCTGCCCGATCACCGCGCGGCCGATGCCCGTGGGGTCGTAGCCCTCGTTGGTGTAGAAGCTGCGGTCCTCCGCGGCGATGACGGCGTTGCGCACGTGCACGGGGATGGCGTCGACCTCCACCAGGGTGCGGTTGCCCTCCGGTGGGACGATGCGCCCGATCATGGTCGTGCCGTCGTTGGTGTAGATCTCGGAGATCTGGTTGGTGGCCACGCTGCCCGGGCGGGGGATCTCGGTGCGGTTGTAGGTCACCCCGACGATCACCAGCGGGATCACCAACAGGACGACGACGACGAGGATCAGCGTCGTCCAGGCAGGGTGACGCCGGAACCAGCCGCGCCGGGGCGAGGAGTCGTCCCGATCCCCGTCAGATCTCCCACGCGTCCTGTCACTTTGCGACATCTTCTACCCTCCTGCGAGCAGCTCCGACCGGTACGGGTGACCCCCGCTGACGGTGCATTGCCGTCCATTGTGTACGAAATCGCGCTCCACTCGGAACTCACCGCACCCGGGGAGGGCTCTCAGCGGTGCCGGCGGAGGTCCCGCACCGCCCGGCGCACGCGCCTGCCCTCCCCGGAGGCCAGACCCACTTCGTAGGACTCCACCAGGTGGTTCCACGAGCAGCTGCGACACACCTCCACCACGTGCACGGTGAACGCGTCGTGGGTCAGTGCCAGCTGCTCTATCTCGTCCGCACTGCGCGCCGAGCCGGACGCCGCACCCAGGTCGTCGCCGAACACCCAGGACACCTCGGTGAGGTTCTCCTTGCGGCACACGGGGCACACGGTCCCGGTCTCCACGCCGTGGAAACTCGCCGCACGCAGCAGATAGACGTCCGCGTCGCACACCTCGCGAAGTGCCGAGACCCCCTCACGGAGATCCGCCAACACCCCTCGACGCCGCAGGGCGAAATCCACCACCCGTCGACGCCGGAGGGCGTCGCGGCCGGTGGGGTCCTCCGGTCCCGGCGGGGGGCCGGGTCGCCGGGGGCGGAAGTCGGCGTGGTCCACGGGATCAGCCTACGACTCGCGCCGGACCTCCGCGCGAGTCCGGGGCACGAGCACGGGGGGTCCGGGGCGCGAGGCCGGGGGTCCGGGGCCCGCGTCTGTCTCGATCCGTCCGCCCGATGTCACGGACGGGTATATCGGCGCGATACATCCAAAGGTGTACTCTCGGTGACCGTCGCGGAAACCCGCAGGCATGAGACGTCGAGGGGAGGGGTGTGGTGCTCGAACTGGCGATCCTGGGGCTGCTCGACGAGCGGCCCATGCACGGCTACGAGCTGCGCAAGCGCCTGTCCGAGATGCTGGGCACCGTCCGGACCGTGTCCTTCGGTTCGCTCTACCCCACCCTGCGTCGCCTCCGGCAACAGGGAGACATCGTCGAGGACGCCACCGCGGCCACCGCCACGCGTCCGCCGGCCACCGCACGACGCGGTCGCAAGACCTACCGCATCACCGCCGGGGGCAAGGAGACGTTGGCCGCCCTGCTCGACGAGCCCGGGGCCGCGTCGTTCAACGACGACGGTTTCGGCGTCCACCTGGCCTTCTTCGACCGCACCCCCGGGCCCGCCCGGGTGCGGCTCCTGGAGGGCCGGCGGCGGGTCCTCGAGGAGCGGCGCGAGGGCCAACGGGACGCGGCCACCCGGACCGGCCCGACCGAACTGCGCTACGCCCGGCAGCTCACCCTGCTCGGCCTCGAGACCAGCGAGCGCGAGCTGCGCTGGATCAACGAGCTCATCCAGACAGAGAACCCATCACAAGGAGAATCCCCATGACCGACAAGAAGGTGCGCGTCGCGATCGTCGGCGTCGGCAACTGCGCGTCCTCGCTCGTGCAGGGCGTCGAGTTCTACAAGGACGCGGCGATCGACCAGACCGTCCCCGGCCTCATGCACGTCAAGTTCGGCGACTACCACGTCCGGGACGTCGAGTTCGTCGCCGCGTTCGACGTCGACGGCAAGAAGGTCGGCATGGACCTCGCCGAGGCGATCAACGCCTCGGAGAACAACACCCTCAAGCTCTGCGACGTGCCGCCGACCGGCGTCAGCGTCCAGCGCGGACCCACCCTCGACGGGCTGGGCAAGTACTACCGCCAGACCATCGAGGAGTCCGACGCCGAGCCCGTGGACATGGTCCGGGCCCTGCGCGACGCCGAGGTCGACGTGCTGGTCAGCTACCTGCCGGTGGGATCCGAGGAGGCGGACAAGTTCTACGCCCAGTGCTGCATCGACGCCGACGTCGCCTTTGTCAACGCCCTGCCCGTCTTCATCGCCTCCGACCCCGTGTGGGCCGAGAAGTTCCGCTCCGCCGGCGTCCCGATCGTGGGCGACGACATCAAGTCGCAGGTCGGCGCCACCATCACGCACCGCGTGATGGCCAAGCTGTTCGAGGACCGCGGTGTCGCCCTGGACCGGACCTACCAGCTCAACGTGGGCGGCAACATGGACTTCAAGAACATGCTCGAGCGCGAGCGCCTGGAGTCCAAGAAGGTCTCCAAGACCCAGGCCGTGACCTCCAACCTCGAGGGCTCCCTCAAGGACAAGATCCACGACCGCAACGTGCACATCGGCCCCTCCGACTACGTGGAGTGGCTCGACGACCGCAAGTGGGCGTACGTTCGCCTCGAGGGACGCGCGTTCGGCGATGCTCCGATCAACCTCGAGTACAAGCTCGAGGTGTGGGACTCGCCCAACTCGGCCGGCATCATCATCGACGCCGTCCGGGCGGCCAAGATCGCCAAGGACCGCGGCATCGGCGGACCGATCCTGCCGGCGTCGGCGTACCTCATGAAGTCCCCGCCGGAGCAGATGGCCGACGACAAGGCCCGCGCCGAGCTCGAGGCCTTCATCATCGGAGCCTGACCCCCGCTGGAAGAACAGGAACGCATGACCCACACCGCGACGAACCGCCAGCTCTCCCCCACCGGGCGTCGCCGTGTCCCGGCAGTCATCGCACTCGCGATGGCGGCCGGGGTCGCGCTCGCCGCGTGCTCGGGGGCGGAGGAGGCAGCGGCCCCCACCTCGCCGACGACGCAGGCGACCACCTCGTCGTCGTCGACTCCCCCGTCCCCCTCGCCCGTGGCCGAGACCGCCGATCCCGTCTCCGCACCCACGGCGTCCGC
>NZ_JAALEA010000210.1 GCF_014145145.1 Dietzia cercidiphylli | reverse complement strand
CCGCGACCGCACGGATCAGACCGCTGATGTCTCCGGGCGAGGTCGCCGGGACCTCCTGGGCCGCGACCACCGGTGCGTGGACCACGCCCGACGCGGTGCCCAGGACGAGCGCCGCCGCGAGGAGGGCGCGTCCGGGCGTCCGGACCGGGCCCCGACGTCTCCGCGCTCCCGGAGCGCGGCTTGATGAATGGTCAGGCTTCACGTTTCACCTTCCGATAACCGCACGAGGATGCGGCTGACCGCGCGACCCGCACGGCGGGACGCGTCACCGAGGAGGGTGAGGTTCGGGTGATGCCTTCCCCTGCGCCACTAGAGCCTCATACCAACTCGGCAGAACCGATGGTTCCTCTAGCACCGTAGGTCACAGAAGTCCCGTCCGGAACATTGGACGGCAAAATACACTGCTGTAACTCTAATAACGCGAGAAAACCCGGCGTGTCGGGCGATGGGGAGAAGAGCGTCCGTCAGCGCAGACGCTGCCGGAGATCGTCAGCGCAGGCGCCACCGGGGATCGTCAGCGCAGGCGCCGCCGGAGGGCGACGACGAAGGCGACCGCCACGACGATCGCCAGCACGAGCACGACCGCCGAGAACGCGCCCCAGGGCGGGGCGGGGGCGGTGACCTTGTGCGCGAAGACGGAGGCGGAGGCCACCGGGTCGAACTCCTCCCAGGCGTCGTCCTGGCCGGCCTCGAGCTTGTGGCGGGGGATGGTGTCGCTGGAACTGCCGACGAAGACCGGGGTCCGGACAAGGATCGTCCCCTCGTACTCCTCGTTCAGCAGGGCGGCGAGGTCGCGGGCGTCGGTGTAGACGGCGGCCGGGGCCTCGGTGTAGACCACCTTGAGATCGAGCCCGCGGTCCCCAGCCTCGGTGACGACGGTCCGCAGTCCCTCGACGAACGGCTCCGGGGCGGAGACCCCGTCGTCGGCCAGGTCCCGGGACACGGCCTCGAAGTCGAGCCACTGCGGGACCTCGCCCTCCTGCAAGGACATCACCGGCTCGGCCTCGTAGGCGAGCGTGGTCACGGAATCGTCGGAGTTGTCCACGGCCGACATGGTGCCATCTCGTCGTCGTCGAACCGAATACGCGCGCCGGACGGCGCGATACCCGCTCCGCGCCCCCCACCTTCGGGCGTGCCGGAACCTATACAGAACGAGCGTACTGGTAAATTGATGACCGCAACCGGGCGCGAGGGTCCACAATGGGTCCTGTGTCCGCCCCCGGCGTTGCCGCCCGAGACACGCGGCGACACCGGGAGGGATGACGAATCGACATTCACACCACGAGTGGAGCTGACGTGACAGCAAGCATTGACAGCTTTGGCGCCAAGGGGACCCTAGAGGTCGGCGGCCAAGCCTATGAGATCTACCGCCTCTCGGCGGTCGAGGGAGCCGCCAAGCTCCCCTATTCCCTCAAGGTCCTCACCGAGAACCTGCTGCGCACGGAGGACGGCAAGAACGTCACCAAGGCGCACATCGAGGCCCTGGCCGGTTGGGACCCCTCCGCCGAGCCCGACACCGAGATCCAGTTCACGCCCGCCCGCGTGATCATGCAGGACTTCACCGGTGTCCCCTGCATCGTCGACCTCGCCACCATGCGTGAGGCCGTCAAGACCCTCGGTGGCGACCCCGACAAGGTCAACCCCCTCGCGCCGGCCGAGATGGTCATCGACCACTCCGTGATCATCGAGTCCTTCGGTGGTCGCGACTCCTTCGACAAGAACGTCGAGATCGAGTACCAGCGCAACGAGGAGCGCTACCAGTTCCTCCGCTGGGGTCAGGGCGCCTTCGACGACTTCAAGGTCGTCCCCCCGGGTACCGGCATCGTGCACCAGGTCAACATCGAGTACCTGGCGCGCTCCGTGATGGTCCGGAACGGGCAGGCCTACCCCGACACCTGCGTGGGCACCGACTCGCACACCACCATGGAGAACGGTCTCGGCGTCCTGGGATGGGGCGTCGGCGGTATCGAGGCCGAGGCCGCCATGCTCGGCCAGCCCATCTCCATGCTCATCCCCCGCGTCGTGGGCTTCAAGCTCACCGGGTCGATCAAGCCGGGCGTCACCGCCACGGACGTCGTCCTGACGATCACCGAGATGCTGCGCAAGCACGGCGTCGTGGGCAAGTTCGTGGAGTTCTACGGTGCCGGCGTCGCGGCTGTGCCCCTGGCCAACCGCGCCACGATCGGCAACATGAGCCCGGAGTTCGGCTCCACCTGCGCCATGTTCCCGATCGACGGCGAGACCATCGACTACCTGCGCCTGACGGGTCGCGACGAGGAGCAGCTCGCCCTGGTCGAGGCTTACGCCAAGGAGCAGGGCATGTGGCTCCACGCCGACGCGGAGGAGCCCGTCTTCTCCGAATACCTGGAGCTCGACCTGGGCGACGTCGTCCCGTCGATCGCCGGACCCAAGCGTCCGCAGGACCGCATCGAGCTGGCCGACGCCAAGAGCGCGTTCCGCAAGGACATCCACAACTACGTGGACGCCGGCGTCAACCCCCTCGGTGACACCGAGAAGGGCCGGATGCAGTCCGAGGGCGGTGCCCCGTCCGACAACACCGGGACCGCGACCCTCTCGCACGCCGAGGAGGGCTCGGTCCGGGCCGACGCCTCCGACGGCTCCGAGGGACGTCCCTCCAAGCCCGTCGAGGTGTCCGTGGACGGCACCGAGATGGTCCTGGACCACGGCATCGTCTCCATCGCCTCGATCACGTCCTGCACCAACACGTCCAACCCGTCGGTGATGATCGGCGCCGGGCTCCTCGCGCGCAAGGCGCACGAGAAGGGCCTCAAGGCCAAGCCGTGGGTCAAGACGTCGATGGCGCCGGGTTCGCAGGTCGTCACCGAGTACTACGAGCGGGCCGGACTCTGGCCGGACCTGGAGGCCCTCGGCTTCTACCTCGTGGGCTACGGCTGCACCACCTGCATCGGCAACTCCGGACCGCTGCCGGAGGAGATCTCCAACGCGATCCAGGAGCACGACCTGACCGCCACCGCGGTGCTGTCCGGTAACCGCAACTTCGAGGGCCGGATCAACCAGGACGTCAAGATGAACTACCTGGCGTCCCCGCCGCTGGTCATCGCGTACTCCATCGCCGGGACCATGGACTTCGACTTCGAGGCCGACTCACTGGGCAAGGACACCGACGGCAACGACGTCTACCTCAAGGACATCTGGCCCTCCACCGAGGAGATCGAGGAGACCATCAAGGCCTCGATCTCCTCCAAGGAGTACACGTCCAAGTACGCCGACGTCTTCGCCGGCGACGACCGCTGGCGTGGGCTCAGCACCCCGGACGGCAAGACGTTCGAGTGGGACGCCAAGTCGACCTACGTGCGCAAGCCCCCGTACTTCGACGGGATGCAGATGGAGCTGACCCCGGTCGAGGACGTCAAGGGCGCCCGCGTCCTGGCCAAGCTCGGCGACTCGGTCACGACCGACCACATCTCGCCCGCGTCGACGATCAAGCCGGGCACCCCGGCCGCGCAGTACCTCGACGAGAACGGTGTGTCCCGTCAGGACTACAACTCGTTCGGGTCGCGCCGCGGCAACCACGAGGTCATGATCCGGGGCACGTTCGCCAACATCCGCCTCCAGAACCAGCTGCTGGACGGTGTGACGGGCGGCTACACGCGCGACTTCACGCAGGAGGGCGCCCCGCAGGCGTTCATCTACGACGCCGCGCAGAACTACGCCGCGCAGGGCACGCCGCTCGTGGTGCTCGGTGGCAAGGAGTACGGCACCGGGTCCTCCCGCGACTGGGCGGCCAAGGGCACCAGCCTGCTCGGCGTCAAGGCCGTCATCACCGAGTCGTTCGAGCGCATCCACCGCTCGAACCTCATCGGCATGGGTGTCATGCCGCTGCAGTTCCCCGAGGGCGAGTCGCACGAGACCCTCGGCCTGGACGGCACGGAGACGTTCGACATCACCGGGATCGAGGAACTGAACAACGGCACCACGCCCAAGACGGTCAGGGTCACCGCCACCAAGGAGGACGGCCAGGTGGTCGAGTTCGACGCCAAGGTGCGCATCGACACCCCCGGCGAGGCGGAGTACTACCGCAACGGCGGCATCCTGCAGTACGTGCTGCGCAACATGATCAAGGGCTGATCACCTCCACCCCGACGGCGGTGCGCGGTAACTCCTGGTGAGACAGGGGGAACCGCGTACCGCCGTGGTGTATCCGTAGGAAGGTTGTGAGATGCCCAGGGTCAGTCAGGACCACATGGACGCCCGGCGTCGAGAGATCCTGTCGGGGGCGCGCGAGTGCTTTGCCGAGTTCGGGTTCGAGGGCGCCACGGTCCGACGTCTGGAGGAGACCACCGGTCTCAGCCGCGGTGCGATCTTCCACCACTTCGACGACAAGGACGCCCTGTTCCTCGCGTTGGCGCACGACGACGCCGCGGCGATGGCGGCCACGGTGGCCGAGCAGGGTCTGGTCCAGGTGATGCGGGAGATCCTGGCCGACCCCCACGAGTTCTCGTGGCTCGGGACCCGACTGGAGATCGCGCGACGGATCCGCACCGACCCGGCCTTCCGGGAGCGGTGGACCGACCGGCAGGCGGAGCTCGACGAGGCCATCCTCGCCCGCCTGCGGGAGCAGAAGGACTCCGGGAGGATGCGGACGGACGTCCCCGATGACGTGCTGCGCGTCTACCTCGACATCGTGCTCGACGGACTCATCACCCACCTCGCGACAGGGCGCGGCACGGCTCACGTGAGCGCGATGCTCGACCTGGTGGAGGCCTCGCTGCGTACCGGTCGCGAGTGATCCCGGGACGGGCGTACGGTGGGGCGCATGACCGATTCGACACCGCAGATCCCGCTGATCGACCTGGGCGACGGCCGTGCGATCCCCCAGCTCGGCTTCGGTACCTACCAGGTTCCCCCCGCCGACACCGAGAAGGTCGTCTCGGACGCACTCGAGGCCGGGTACCGGCACCTGGACACCGCCCAGATGTACGGCAACGAGGACGGGGTGGGTCGCGCGATCGCGGCCTCGGGGATCCCGCGTGACGAGCTGTGGCTCACCACCAAGCTCAACAACTCCTTCCACGAGCCCGCCGCCGCCCGCGACTCCGCCGAACGCTCACTCGAGGCCCTCGGCGGCCGGATCGACCTGTTCCTGGTGCACTGGCCGCTGGCGATGCACGGCGACGTCGCCCGCGTCTGGGAGGCCATGGAGGGCATCCGCGCCGACTTCGCGGTGGACTCGATCGGGGTCTCCAACTTCACCCCGGCCAACCTCGCGCGACTGTCCGATGCGGGCCTCAGCACTCCCTCCGTCAACCAGATCGAGTCGAACCCCTACTTCGTCAACGACGAGGTCCGCGCGGCGTGCGCGGACCGCGGGATCGCAGTGGAGGCGTGGAGCCCGCTCGCGCAGGGCGCGGTCTTCGGCGACCCGCAGCTCACCGCCTTGGCGGAGCAGGTCGACCGCTCGGTCTCCCAGGTCGTGCTTCGCTGGGTGCTCCAGCGCGGGGACATCGTCTTTCCCAAGTCCTCGAGTCCGGAGCGGATGCGTCAGAACCTCGACGTGTTCGACTTCGAGCTGAACGACGAGCAGATGGCCTCGATATCGGCCCTGCACAACGGCACTCGCTCCGGCCCGGATCCGGACACCTTCGACTGGCGGGGCTGAGGATCCCGGCTCACTCCTCATCGAGAAGAGCGTTCCGGACACGTTTCGTTCGAGCCAGGTGCGCGGAACGCCCTTTTCGACGGTGAACGCTCTCGCCTCGCCCTAGAGTCTGTCCATGACCACCACACGGGCGCACGGCGAGGCCGCGCGTGACGACGGCCGGTCCGCCGGGCGTCCCTCGGGCCGGATGCTCGCCTCGTACGCCGCCGGCAGCGTGGGCACGGGCGCGTTCAGCACACTGCCGGGGCTGGTACTGGCCTACTACCTCACCGACTCGATCGGGGTCGCCGCCGCGGTGGCGACGGTGCTGGTGCTGGTGCCCAAGGTGATCGACGTGCTGGCCTACCCGCTCATCGGGGCGATCTCCGACCGCGCCTCGCACCGCACCGGATACCGGACGGGTCTCATGCTGTTCGGGGCGCTCGCGCTGCCCCTGCTCTTCGTGGCCACCTTCTCGGCGCCGACGCAGTGGGGCACCGCGCTGGCCGGTGTCTGGGTCATGGGCTTCTTCCTGCTGGCCTCCCTGGCCTTCTCGTGTTTCCAGGTCCCCTACCTCGCTCTGCCGGCGGAGCTGACCGGCGACTCGGGGGTGCGGGTGACCATCCTCGCGTGGCGCGTC
>NZ_JAALEA010000020.1 GCF_014145145.1 Dietzia cercidiphylli | reverse complement strand
CGACGGTCGCGCTCGTGGCCGCGGTGGCCGTGATCCCGTGGACCATCTCGTCGTCACTGGAGAAGGTGACGGAGTCCTCGGTGACGTCGAGCGTCAGGGAGTCCACCGAGAGGACCCGCTGCTCGACCGAACCGGGCTGCGCGTGCAGCCCGAGCCGTCGGGTGATGATGCTGGCGAAGAACACGCTGAACGTCACATCGACGTCGACCACTCCGTCGCCGCCCACGCGGGAGCGGGTGTCGGAGGGGTCGTCCAGCAGCCAGGAACCGTCGGCGTCGCAGACCAGGTCGATCGTGCGCTCGTACTCCTCGGTGGAGACGGTCAGCTGCACCCGGTGAGGGGCCAGGTCCGATCCGATCTCGACCTGGTACTCCAGCGTGAACGCCTGGTGGTCGGGGTGCGCCGCGGAGACGATCCGGCCCCGGGCGCGGGAGGAATCGCCCTTGCGGACGATCCTCACCTGCTCGATCACCCTGCCGGTCTCGGAGATCCACGTGTACATACGGGGGGCCGAGGCGCGAGGCGCTTCGACCTGCGGCGAGGGCGACTGGGAAGCGTTCACCCCTCCTACGGTAGGAAAATCTCCACCGAAAAGCACATCACCGGCCCGGTGTGGCGACCCGGGGTCACCTCGGGCGGAGCTCCACCCGCGCCCGTCTCCACGGATAGAGCGTCACGTTCCGCGCCCTGGGCCACTCCCGGCCACTGCCCACTCGGTCGAGCCGGTACCGCTCCAGCACCTTCCGCAGGATCACCTCGCCCTCCATCATCGCGAAGGACGCACCGATGCACCGGCGGGCGCCGCCGCCGAAGGGCAGCCACGTGGTGGGGGTCGGGACGTCGTCGAGGAAGCGGCCGGGGTCGAACTCCTTGGGCGCGGGATAGGCGGCCGGCGAGCGGTGGGCCAGGATGATCGACGGCGAGATGGTCATCCCCCGCGGGTAGGTGCGGCCGCCGACGGTGGCGGGTTCCTGCAGCTCCCGCATCACCATCGGGACGACGGGGTGCAGTCTCAGGGACTCCTTGAGCACGGCGTCCAGGTACTCCGTGCCGCCGGCGGCGATCTCGGACACACATCGATCCTGGATCCCGGGATGCCGGGCCAGCTCGAGCACCGACCACGCCATGGCGGTGGCCGTGGTCTCGTGTCCTGCGGCCACCAGGGTCATCAGCTGGTCGCGCAACTCCTCGTCGGACAACCCCTGCGCGTCCTGGGCGGACGCCCGCACCAGCAGTGCCAGCAGATCCCGTCGCCCGGACAGGGCCGGGTCCCGGCGGGTCGTCTCGATCTCCTCATGCAGGAAGGCGTGGATGGTCGCGAGGTCCCGGACCTGTCGGCTCCACGGCCGGAACCGGCGCAGCGGCAGGATGCCCATGCCGATCATCACCACCGGCCCGGCGTCCACCGCCCGCGCCACGATCGGCCTCATCCGGTCGAGGCGGGCCGAGTCCGTCACCCCGAACACCACGCGGAGGATCACCTCGAGCGTGAGCTCGCTGAACAGGACGTGCGCACGGACCCGGCCCGATCGCGGCCAGCGATCCAACTGCTCGGTCGTGACCTCCTCGACCAGCGAGCGGTACCCCTCGATCTCGCGGCGCCCGAACGCCGGCGCGAGGAGCCGGCGGGCGCGCGCGTGCTCGTCGCCGTCCTGGAGGAGGAGAGAGTGTTCCCCCAACAGCGGCCGCAGCAGTTCGTTGCCCTTGCCCGCGTGGAAGACCGACGGCGAGCCGGCGAAGACGTCCTTGATGTCGGCGGGATCGGCGACGGCGACCACCGTCCGCCCCTTGGGCATCAGGTCGAGCTTGAACGGCACCCCGTACCGCCTGGCGGCCGCCGGGAATACGGCCGCGGGGGCCGAGAGTGCGAGCAGGGCCTGCACCAGGCCGGGTAGGCGTGGGCCGGGGGGAACGCCGTCGTCTGAGGTCACACTGTCCATGGTGACACCGTAGGAGTCGACAGGTGTCGCCGCAGCCGGACCGGCGAACACCAGGGCTGGACACCGAGGGGTCGCCTGACGTTCACCGCGATCGTCACCTCGCCGTGGCGGTCACCGACTACCGTGAGCCCATGGCCCTGCTCCCCGTGGACCTGGACTCGACGCCCGACGACATCGCCTCCCTCCTCGCCGTGGACGCCGCCGTGCGCGCCGCGGTGGGCCTGGAACACTCCCCGCCCACACCTTCGGCCCTGCACTGGGTCGGCGCGGAAGGGATGTGGATGGCCCTCGTCCGGCCCGGCGAGGGGCGCGCTCTCCTGGCCGGCTGGCACCACGAGTTCTCCCTCACGGAGGGCAGCGGGCGTGCCGGAGAGGCCGGGACGGACCTCGTCGGCGACGCCCCGGGGTGGTGGCGACGCGGGGTCGAGCACGCCCGGTCCAAGGGCCTCTACCTGGGCTTCCTGTACGGCTGGGACGGGGCCGCGTGGTGGCGGCTGGACCAGCCGACCGACGACGGCTTCGACCCGGAGATCTACCCGGTGACCGCGACGGCCGTGCGGGACATCGTCGACGAGCTGGCCGACGACACCCTCCTCGACGCCCCCCCGACCGGAACGGTCTACGCGCTCCTGTCGGCCGGTGCGCGGTTGTCCGCCCGGGACCTGGCGGCCGTCCTCCACTCCCCCGACGGCTGGCCCGAGGTCGACCTCGAGGCGGGCGTCCGAGCGGCCCGGGCGTTCGGTTCCCCGGTCCCGGCCTGAGCGCGTCGAGGAGCAAGAAGTGCTGGTAAGGATAGGCTTTCGACGCTTGTGACTCCGCGCGCCGACTCCTAGCGTGGACACATGGACACCCCTCGCTCCACCCGCCACGACGCCGTCGAACCGCACGACGCCTCGGTCGGCGACAGACTCAACTGGCTTCGTGCCGCCGTCCTCGGGGCGAACGACGGCCTGCTCTCGACCGCCGGGCTCGTGATGGGCGTCGCTGCGGCCACCACCGACCGATCCGCCCTGATGGTCGCGGGGATCGCCGGCTTGTCCGCCGGCGCGTTCTCGATGGCCGTCGGCGAATACGTGTCGGTGAGCACCCAGCGGGATACGGAACGTGCGCTCATCTCCAAGGAGATCGGCGAACTCGACCGCGAGCCCGAGGCCGAGTTCGAAGAACTCGTCGGGCTCTACACCGCCAAGGGGCTCAGTGTGGACACCGCCCGGCTGGTCGCCACCGAACTCCACGCCGTCGATCCACTCTCCGCCCACCTCGACGCCGAACTGGGCATCGATCAGGAGGCACTGACCAACCCGATGCACGCAGCCGTCTCCTCCGCGATCGCCTTCACCCTCGGGGCGATCATCCCTCTGCTCGCCATCCTCGCCCCCGCCAGCCTGAGAGTGCCCACGATCGCGGTGCTCACCATGGTCGGTCTGGCGCTCGCGGGATACGTCTCCGCGCGTCTGGGAGACGCGGATCGGGGCAAGGCCGTGCGCCGGCTACTCCTCGGTGGTCTCGCGGCCATGGCAGCGACCTACGGGATCGGCTCGATCCTGGGAACCGCCGTCGCCTGACCGGGGACGGGTTGCTCGCTACTGCACCGGTGAGCCGATCTCTGCCACCATGGTCTGGTGAGAAGACTCGGTTACGTCGCGGCCAAGCGCCTCGCACTCGAGACACTCGGGTGGACGCTCGTCGTGCTGGGTATCGCCGCTCTGTTCCTCCCCGGCCCCGGGCTGCTCACTCTCTTCGCGGGCATGGTCGTGCTCTCCCAGCAGTACGAGTGGTTCGAGAAGCGGGTCGACCCCGTCAAGCGCGTGGCCCTCGAGGGCGCGTCCCGAGGGGTGCAGACCTGGCCGAGGATCACCGCGTCGGTGCTCGGCGTGGCGTGGCTGGTCGGACTCGGGATCTACTGGGGCCAGCACCCCCCGGCACCACAGTGGTGGCCCCTCGATCCAGCCTGGTGGTTCATCGGCGGGTGGGTTACCGGCGGAAGCCTGATCGGCTCCGGCCTGATCGGCCTCGTCCTCATCGTCTACTCGATCCGTCGATTCCGGGGGAACCCGTACGACCACGAGGTGGAGACCGAGCGCGAGAGGGAACGCCACGCCGCCCGCCACCGGGAGAGAGAGGAACGGCGACGGGCGCGGCACGACGTCACATCGGGCCGGAGGCCGCACCCGGCCGCGTCTCCCACCGGGCCGGGCGTCGCGTCGGACTGATCGGGCGTCACGTCAGGCTGAACGTCTCCTCGCCACCCACCGCGACCATGCGCTCCTGTCCGGCCACGCACACGTGGACCGGGGTCGAGTCGATCACACCGTCTCTGTGATGCACCGTGACGCTGTCCTGCATCACCGTCACCGTGAGCGGGGACCGCAGGTAGGTCATGTTGAAAGAGACCCCGTCGATATCCCGGGGCAGGTTGGGGTGGATCTGCAGCATCCCGTTCTCCACCCGCATCCCCGCGTAGAACCGCTGGATCAGGTCGACCGTCCCGGACATGACACCCATGTGGATACCCTCGCGGGTCGTTCCTCCCTGGATGTCGTTGACGTCGCTGCCCAGCGCCACCTTGAAACGATCCCAGGAACTGTCCGGGTCGAAGCGGGCGAGGACCCCGGCATGCGTGATGTAGGACAGGGTCGACCCGTGTGACGTGCGCTGGTCGTAGTAGTCGATGGTGCGCTGTGCGGCATCGTCCGCGAACCCATAGCCGAGTCTGGTGAAGACCCGCCGCAGTTCGTCGTCGCTGAACAGGAAGAACAGCATCACGGCGTCGGCCTGCTTCGCCAGCTTGTAGCGATCCGGGGTGTCCCCCTCGGCCTTGAGGATCCTGTCCAGTCGCTGGATGTTGCCGTATTCGGCACGGTAGGAGTTCCAGTCCAGCTCGTCGAGGTCCTCGTACCCCTCGAACTGGCTGATGATCCCGTCGTGGAACGGCACGAACATCCTGCGGCTCATGTCCTTCCACCGCTCGATCTCGTCGTCACGCAGTTCGAGCCGGGCGCGGACGGCGCCGGCCTGGGGCGCCGGCAGCAGGTCGAGCAGGTGGGCGGCGATGTCGCAGATCCACGCCACGAAGACGTTGGTGTAGGCGTTGTTGCGCAGCCCGCCCTCGGACGCGCCCGGGTACTTCTCGTGGTACTCGTCGGGCCCCATCACGCCGTGGATCTCGTAGCGCTGCCGCTCCGGTGAGTAGTGCGCGATGGACGACCAGAACCGCGCGATGCCGAGCATCATCTCCGCACCCCGGAACTCGAGGAACATCGTGTCCTCGGTGAGGGTGATGTACTGCCAGACGTTGTAGAAGATCGCCGCGCTGACGTGGCGCTGGTTGTGCGACAGGTCGATGTCCCACCGCCCCGACATCGGGTTGAGGTGGAGTTCCTGGGTCTGCTCCGTGCCGAGCGATCCGCTCTGCCACGGGAACATGAACCCCTCGTACCCGGCCGTCGCCGCCGCCACCCGCGCCTCGGACTGTCTCCGGTAGCGGTACATGAGCAGGCTGCGGGTGACGGCCGGGAGCCGGAAGGTCAGGAACGGGAAGACGAACAACTCGTCCCAGAACACGTGGCCCCGGTAGGCCTCGCCGTTGATCCCGCGGGCGGGCACGCCGGCGTCGAGGTCGGCGGTGTTGTGCGAGCACGTCTGCAGGATGTGACTGATGTGCACCCGCAGCAGGTGCTGGGCCTCGTCGTCGCCGAACACGTGGAGGTCGCACGCCTGCCACAACCGCTCCCAGGACTCGCGGTGGTGCGCGTACGCCGCACCGAACGGGCGCGACCGGGCGGCCGACCGGGAGGCGCGCAGGAGCGTGTCCCCCGTGGCCGGGTCACGCGAGGTGAACAGCGCCACCGACTTCTCGATCGTGGTGGGGACGTCGCGCTCCAGCTCCACGTGGAGGGTCTGCTGGATGTAGTCCGCCATCCGGAAGTCGGAGCGGGGCACGTCTCGTTTCCGACCGCCGGTCGAGACGAGGGTCCGTGCCGCGACACCGATGTTCACCTCGGACTGCCGGGTGCGCACCTTCAGCGCCATCACCTCGGGGTGCGGGAACACCGTGCTGCCCGGCCGGAGGTGGTCGCTCTCGAGTTGCCGGTATCGCGGTACGCCGTCGTTGGTGACGCGTCCGTCGAGCGCGCTCACGACCTCAGCCTGGCCGGACCAGTTCAGCGGCGTGATCGTCCACTCCATGTAGGCGTGGTGCATGCTGGCCATCGACGCGAAGCGCCGGCTCACCAACTCGGTCTCCCGCCCCTCCCGGTCGCGGAAGCGGATCTGGCGGGTCATCAGCGCCGAGCGCAGATCCACTCGGTGGCTGTACTCGAGGATCTCCACTTCTGCGAGCCGGAGCACCTCCGCCCCGCCGATCCTGAGCTTGAGCGGCAACCAGTTGGGCAGGTTGACCAGGTCCTCGTTGTGCACCGGGACGCCGCCGAGCATGGTGGTCGCGCGGTTGTACAGGCCGTGGACGTACGTCCCGGGGTAGTGGACCCCGTCGGCGTCCTCCCATTCGGCCGCGCCGCGCGTGCAGAGGTAACCGTTGCCCGTCGAGGTGAGCGTCTCTCGCAGCCCCTCCTCGCCGGGATCGAACTCGGAGTAGGACAGCGTGAAGGCGTCGGTCCGCCCCGTCGTGGTGTCGTCGGAGGGCCCGGTGTGCAGAGTGGTCACACAGTCGACCCTATCCCCTGACCTGCGGTTCCGACGGGGTCCCACGTGCTTGTTTCCGGGATCGTCATCTGGCCGAGACTTGTCGGCCACTGACGTATTGTATGATCTACGTCACAGCCGGGACGGCCCGGGCCGCGCCGCGGGGCCCACCATCGACCGTCGCGCGGGAACAGGGGCTCACCATGACCGTTCAGTTCATCGAGATCACGGAGGACGTGGCCGACAGGCTCCACGTCCTCACCACACCGACGGCCTGCCAGGTCGGCGATGCGCGCATGATCATCGTCGATCTGCTCGGTTCCGGTCCGTCGTGGCCACTGTCCGTCCTCGTCGACCACGTGTGCACCGCATACGAGGCTCCCGACGGGGAACGTCTCATGGTCGACCTCCGGGAGGGCATGGCCGAGGACGATCTCCGCGACGAGCCGGCACTCCGGCACGTGACGTGGGTGCGCGCCACGCGCCTCGCGCTGAGGGAACTCACCGACTCCGGTGAAGTGGTCTGGAGTCTGCCCTCGGATGATCCTGACGAGGTCGACCACCCCGAGGTCGAGGTCCTGATGTCCGGCGCGGAACCGCGCGCCTTCCGCGTCTACGTGGGGGATCCGCTCCCGGACGGTTCGGTGTCCCTGCGGTAGCGGACGGCCACGGCCAACATCACCGCGCCCACCGCGATGAAGGACAGCACCCGGAACAGGCCGGGCAGCGTGGCCAGGTCGAGGAACAGCAACTTGGCGAGCGCGAGTGACCCCAGGACGAAGCCCATCCTGCGGGCGTCCGAGAGCCGGGGACTCGGCGTGAGGATCAACCAGGCCGCGCAGCTGATCCACAGCACGGTGACCACCAGATGAGCCACGAGGAAGCCGTTGCGCGCCGCGCCCGCCAGGTCGCCGATCACCACTCCGGCCGCCACCACCATCACCGAGAAGGTCAGCAACGCCACCACGGCACCCGCCATCACCACCCTGGACGCCTGTCGGGGCACCCGCCGGGAGGCCCACCACGTCGCGGCGACGGCGAGCGCCGTGACCGCGAACGCCGCCACCACGTCCCAGTAGGTCAGCTCGCGGACCGCCAGACGCTCGTCGAGCGCGAGGAACGGCTCGTTGACGACCACGTACACGGCCAGCGCGATGGCGGCGCCGACGCCGGCCACCCAGTCCACCCAGCGGCGACCCCACAGGCCCGCTGCCACGAGGTAGCCGGTGGCGCTGAGGGTGAGGGCGAGGCTCGTCATCTCCCGTCCGCCCAGTTCCACCCAGGCGCCGAACAGCAGGGCACTGCCCACGACCCCCGCGACGGCGGACAGCAGGACCGGTCCCGGCTCCTGGGCTCGACGTCCGGCCACCACGGCGACCGTGAGGTAGGCGGCGGCCAGGACCACCCCGACCGGCCAACCCGGCCGCAGGAGGACGAGTCCGGAGAGGAGGAGCAGGGGGACGGCGGTGGGGACGACGACGAGGGCCGCGTTCTCCGGAGCCGGGCGACGGCGCACGGAGTCGGCCCAGGCGACACCGACCCCCACGGCGGCGAAGACCAGGGCCGCCACGATGAGCGCGATCTGTTCGCCCCGGTCGTGGAGGTGGGTCTGCGTGAGGTAGCCCGCGAGGACCGGTGCCGGGAAGACCGACCACACCACCCTGACCGCGATCCCGAGTTCGGCGCCGAGTACGGCGGTCGCGATGGCCAGGATCACCAGGAAGACAGGGAGCTCGACGCCCGTGGAGATGAACGGGGCCAGCACCATCGTGCCGGCCGAGACCAGGCAGGCGAGTAGTCCCGAGGACCATCGTTGCGCCAGAGCCATCCCGGCGAGCGCCAACCCGCCGACGAACATGTACGCCGCCGGGACGGGGATCCACTGGTAGAGGGTGGTGCAGGCGATCACGTCGAGCATGGCCGCAGCCAGACCGGTGCCGACCAGGGCCAACGCGCCGGGGTTGATCGGGCGCTCGGGCGTGGCCTCGTGCCGGGACTGCAACCACAGCCCGAGCCCCACCAGCACCAGCGCCAGCACCGCCGCAGCGACGACCCGCGCGATCGGCGGGAAGAGCCCGGCCTGGATCGCGACCACCAGGAGGAACGCGATCCCGGCCAGCATCACGGAGCCGCCGATCGCGGCGATGACGGTGGCGGCGGTGATGCGGGGCCTCCGTCGTGGCACCTCTCGCGACGCCACCTCCCCGGGCTGCTGCCACGGACGGCCGGGGTGC
>NZ_JAALEA010000209.1 GCF_014145145.1 Dietzia cercidiphylli | reverse complement strand
GGGGGCGGTGGTCCGGCCCTGCGCGAGGCGGCGGGCGGAGGGGCGACGGGGTACGTGGTGATGGCCGTGGCCGTGTCCGCCCTGATGCTCGGCGGCATGCTGTGGGCGACGCTCGGATCCGGTCGGCGCACGGTCCTGCGGGCGGACGCGCAGGTCGGCGACCTGGGCCGGCAGTACCGCGACGGACTCGACGCGCTGCGGGTGACCCGGCCGTTCCGGTTGCTGGTGGGCCTGTTCTGCCTGCAGGCGGTGGCCACGGCCGTGATGCTCGCGGGTGGCCAGTACGTCGCCACCTACATCCTCGGCAACGAGGCCGCGCTGACCGGGCTGTTCCTCGCGCTGATCGCCCCCGCCCTGCTGGTGATGCCGCTGTGGGCCCGCCTGGCGCACGCCCGGGGCAAGGTCCCCGCTCTGGCGACCGCGACGATCCTGTTCACCGTGTCCGCTCTCATGCTCATCCCCGCGGGTATGTGGCCCGGGATGTGGGTGCACGTCCCCGTGGCGCTCGCGGGGGTCGCCTACGCCGGGATGCAGGCTCTACCGATGTCGATGCTCCCCGACACCACGGACATGGACCGCGAGCTGGGCGGCCGCCGTCGCAGCGGGGCGATGAGCGGGCTGTGGACGGCGTCCGAGACGGGATCCATGGCGCTCGGGCCCGTGGTGGTGCTGGCGCTGCTCGCGGTAACCGGCTTCCGCTCCGGCGGCGTCGCTGATCAGCCCGAACCGGCCCTCTGGGCCATCATCCTCGGCTTCTCCCTGGTCCCCGCCCTGCTGACCGCTGCGAGTCTGCTGGTCATCCGGGCGTTGGGCCGCGAGCACCCGAGCTGGACGGAGCCCGCATGACAGTCGAACCACCGGACACCGATCCCCTGGACGCCCTGATCGCCCGGAGAGGCGAGGCGGCCCTCGAGACGCTGGCCGCGCTGCGGGCGTCGGATCCGCCCACGACCGGCGGCAGGGTGCTCTCCTACGTCTACGACTCGGGCGTGGAGGGCGTGGACCGGTTGGCCGTGCGCGCCGCCGGTCTGGCGCACGGCGTCAACGGCCTGGACCCGACCGTCTTCGGGTCGGTCGCACGGATCCACGGCGGGATCGTCAACAGGGTCCGCACGATCCTGGGTGGGGACGCCGGCGACGGTCCGGGGAGCGACGACGACGAGGTCCACGGTGTCGTGACGTCGGGCGGCACCGAGAGTTGCGTGCTGGCGTGTCTGGCGGCTCGGGAGGTCTCGGGGCGTGCCCCCGGCAGTGGCGGGACGATCGTCGCCCCGGTGACCGTCCACGCGGCGTTCCGCAAGGCCGCCCACATCCTCGGGATGCGGTTCGTCGGCGTCGAGGTGGACCCCGACACGGGCCGGGTGGCCGGCGAGGACCTGCTGGCCGCCGTGGGCCACGACACCTGCCTGGTGGTGTGCTCGGCCTCCTCCTACCCCACCGGTGTGATCGACCCGGTGGAGCAGGTCGCGGCCGGGCTCGACGCGCACCACGATCCGCGGATCGGGCTGCACGTGGACGCCTGCCTGGGCGGGCTGGTCCTCCCCTTCTGGCCGGGCGGGGTGGGATCGACCTGGGATCTACGGGTCCGACGGGTCACCAGCATCTCGGCCGATCTGCACAAATACGGCTTCGCCCCCAAGGGCACCTCGGTCCTGCTCAGCCGGGGCCGCGCCAGGCACCGCGCATCCTGGTTCTCCACCGTCGACTGGCCGGGCTACCCGGTGGTCAACCCCGCCCTGTCCGGGTCCAAGCCTCTCGAACCCGCGGCCGCTGCGTGGGCCGTGCTCGAGGCCCTGGGCGACGACGGTCAGTCCGAACTCGTGGCGCGCACCGCCCGGGCGACCGGGCGCCTCGTGGAGGGGCTGGCCGGAATCGAGGGGCTGCGCGTGATCGACTCCGATCCGGGACCCCTGATCGCCGTGGTGGCCGACGGATCCGTGGGAGACGCCCGACGTGTCCACCCCCACCTATGGGCGGACGAGTGCGGTCGTAGGGGCATCGCCGTGCAGGCGCAACCGGCCTACCGGCAGGAGCGGGGCGCGTTGCCGTCGTCGTCCCACCTCACCATCACCCCGGTGACCGAACGCCTGACGGACGAGATCCTGGACGTGGCACGCGCGGCGGCCGAGGAGGTACGCGGGCTGCCGGACCCGACGCCCCCGGCGGCGTTCGCCGATGTGCTGGCCGCACTGGAGGCCGGAGCCCTCTCCCCCGGCGACCTGCTCGCCCTGCCCGAGGACGATGTGCACGCGATGGTGTCCGGAGTGCTCGCCGACGACGACGGGGACGACGGCGGGATGGCCGCACTGCTCGCGGCGATCGAACGCCTCCCGGCCGAGGTGGGTGCCCGGCTGGTGCGGGCGTACCTCGCCGCGGTGATGGAGTAGTCAGGTCAGCTGCGCGCGGACGTCCACGGACGCTCGGAACCAGCGGGCCACATACGAGTGTGCGAGTAGCTCCGGGTGCTCCTGCAGGCATCGGACGAACCAGCCGGTCAAGCCATCCCAGTCGGTATGGAGCCCCGGCGGGTGAAGCGACCACCCCAGCTCCTCGACGGTCCAATGGGCCTTGGCCGAGTTTCGCAGCATCGAGGTGCAGACCCAGTTCGAGGCGTCGTCCACTCCTCCTCGCGCCACCGGCTCGAGATGGTCGATGGTGGGGAACAGCTCCCAGAACGCGAAGTGGGTCTCCGACATCAGCCAGTTCGGGTGTGCGGGAAAGTCCTCGGGAAGGAGCACGGACAGCAAGCGCAGCGCACCCGGATTCACCAGTTTCACCCCACTGTAGCGGTCGAGGAATCCGTCCCGGTAGAAGATGTGCAGACACTGGCGGTCGGTGTAGCGGCGGCCGGACTTGATCACCGGCGCGAAGGGGTAGTCGGCCCGGAGAACGACACGGCCTGAATCCATGTCGCCGGCGTCGATCGCGGTGACCACTCGAGCCAACACCTCAGCCTTGTCCTCGACGGACGTACGCGGCAGGGGCAGGCCGGCCGCCGGGGTCTCCTCCATAGCCACGATGCGCCTCTCCCCCCCCTGACTCGACGTCCTCGGCCTCCGGGCTCGACGCTACTGATCCAGAACAACGACGTCCGCCCCCCGACCGGAGTCGGGGGGCGGCGCGGGGCGTGTGGTCCCGGTGTCAGACCAGGACCGTGTCAGACCAGGACCGCGATCGCGACGTTGACTACACCGAGGACGCCGGCGATGGTCGCCAGGGTCCCGGTGCTGCCCGCCGCCCTGGCCTCCTTGCGGACGCCCATCACCGCGACGACCAGGATGACGACCGCGACGACGAGCTTGATCCCGATCTTCATGTGGTTGAGGTCCACGTCCTGCATCTCGCGCAGACCGACGAGCAGCAGACCGGTGACCACCTGGAGGATCGCCCCGTGCAGGATCGCCTTGTTCATGTGAGGCGCCTTGATGGTGGCGAGCCACCCGCCGATGATGCCGGCCAGGCCGATGAAGTGCAGGATCAGAACGATGTCGAAAACGATGTCCATGTGGACAAGTGTCTCAAACGCACTGGTCACAGTGGACGCTAAGGCTCACCTAACCGTTGACGTCCGGACCGGCCCGCGCACGCGCCAGCCGACCGTGGTGGTCCCCGGCGGCCCGGGCCTCGGGTCGGTACTGCCGTATCGCGGCCTGCGTCGACGGGCCGCCCGCCTCGGGCACGACCTGATCATGGTGGAGCACAGAGGTGTGGGCTTGTCCCGCACCGATACCGCCGGCCGGGACCTGCCGGTGTCGGCGATGCGGATCGCCGCTGTCGCCGGCGACATCGCGGCGGTTCTCGACCGGGAGGCGGTGGACTCGGCCTACCTGGTTGGTTCCTCCTACGGCAGCTACGTGGTGTCCTGCGTCGGCGCCCTGTATCCCGAGCGCGTCGCGGGCATGCTGTTGGATTCGGCGCTGCAGTCGTCGGCGGACATCGACCTCGAGCGACGGGCGGTGCGCTCGGTGTTCTGGGATGCAGACACCGCGATCGCGGCGGATGTGCGGCGCCTCTACCTCCGCGGAGAGGACGGCCGACGCCTGCTCGACGTGGTCCGCGCGGCCTACGAGTTGGGCGGGCCGGAGCTGCTCGGTCCGTTGCTGCGGGGCCGGGTGCGCGGTCGGGCACCGGGACGGCTGCGGGTGCCGGCGGGCGCAGCCTGGCGACTACTCGAGGCCTATGCGACCATGGACGGCTCGCTCGCCCGCGTGCCGGGAGTCTACGAGTTCGACATCGCCGGAGCGATCGGCTTCCGCGAACTGGGGTACGGCGCCCCGGCGGACGGCCAGCCCCTCGACCCCGCACTCACGTATGCGCCGCTCGCACCTCTGTTTCCCGGGTTCGACGCGGAACCGGTCGACCTGGGTCGAGAGGTATCCCGCTTCACCTGGCCGATGGTCCTCCTCAGCGGCACCAGGGACCTCCGCACCCCTCCGGACATCGCCGACCGCGTGGCGTCGATCGCCCCGGACGCGGCGGTCACCCGAATCGAGAACGGCCACAGTGCGCTGGACACCCACCCCGCGGCGCTGATGAGGGCACTCGACCACCTGGTCACGGGTAGGCACGCCGCGCTTCCCGGTCAGGGCGAGGCGTTGAACGCCCTCCCCCGCCGAGGCGTCTCAGCCCGGTTCCCGACACTGCTCGAGGGTCTGGTGGGACACGCGGAGCCCTGACCTGTCCGCGGGCCAGCCGGGACCGGTCGCGCGCGTCGCACTCGTCGCGCCACGCCGACCGGACTCAGGCGTCCTCGGCCTGACGCGGCAGGACCACGACCGGGGACCGCGAGTGCGCGACGACGTGCTGGCTCACCGAGCCCATGAGCAGTCCCCGGAAACCACCCCACCCCCGGCTCCCCACCACCACGAGCCGGGCATCCCGCGAGGCCGCGACGATCGCCTCCGCAGGGTGGCCGCGGAGGACGGTCTGGTCGACGCGGGCGTCGTCACCCAGGGTGTCGCGCACCGAATCCGAGAGCATGATCCTCGCCCTCTCTTCCAGAATCGACGGGTCCACCCACCCGGCCATCGCGTACGGGCCGACGACGGCGGGGGTCTCGACGGCGGCCAGGGCGATCAGGGGCGCCCCGACCGAGCTCGCGTACTCCGCGGCCCAGGCCAGGGCCTTCAGGGAGTCGGGTCCCCCGTCGACCCCGACTACGACCGGCTGTGCATCCATTGGTCGACCTCCTCGGTGACACCGTCGTCGGTGCACCCGGCGTCAGGCCGGATCCGGCGACACCCCCACCGTAACCCCGTGGCCGCGTTGCCGTGCGGTGGCGGACGAGAAAACGAGGCAGACCGCGAAGCTCGCCACCTAGCGCGAACGTCCGCTTGCCCTCGCTGCGCTCGGTTACGCGAGCTCGTCGGAACCATTCGCGAACGTCGCGTGCCCTCGCTGGACTCGGTTACGCGAACTCGACGATCTCCATGTATTCCTGGTTCCACAGGTTCTCCGTGCCGTCGGGCAGGATGATGACCAGCTCGGGCTCGAGGGCCTCCATGGAGCCCGGGTCGTGGGTCACCAGAACGACAGCGCCCTCGTACGTCCGTAGCGCGTCGAGGACTTGCTCGCGCGAGATCGGGTCGATGTTGTTGGTCGGCTCGTCGAGCAGCAGCATGTAGTCTGCCGAGGACACGAGTCATGCCAGCGAGCGACGGGGTCCTCTCGCCACTCATCTGGGTGCGAGACGACCGATTCCAGGTCCTGCCTCTGCATTCTCGCGAATCTGGTCGTGCTTCGGCACGAGGACGTGCACAACAAGGTCGACGAGCTATATGGAGTCCCTCAAGCCGATCGATAGCACGCTCCCCTTTCGTCTTCTATGCGTGCGGGCTCGCACCTGGCCACGGCTTCACGGCCATCCTGATCCGCCGATCTTCATCGTCTCGCGCTCCACAGCAGCCGCTCGCGACGGTTTCGAGTGAGGCGGAGGGCAGGACGGTCTACATGGACCCCTCGCCCAAGGGGGCCTGAACAGACCTTGACGATTGCAGCCGGGGCGCATCTCAATTTGGGATTCGATCAGAACCGGCCGCGTTCGATCTCCTGCCGGCTGGGGGGATCGTCCGAATCCCAGATCTGAGCGAAGATTCCCGAGACCCGAGGCCAGAGTTCCCGAATGCCGGTGTCAAGTGAGTCGACGAGATCGGCATCTGCGCCGAATAAGACGATCTCGTGAGGAATGACCCGGCCGGCGAAGTCCCTCCGCTGGAGCGGATCGGGGAAACGCACGGCAACGGTGTCAGCGGAGCGGCGAAATGCTTCGGCGGCATCGGAATCTCCACCGAACGCCCTCTCGTACTCCAGCAGCGGGTCGTCCAGGCCGGCACCCAGGAGAAATCGGAAGCCCCAATTCCGACCGCGGGTGGCCCAGATCAATCGCGGCTGGTCGTCGGAGTGAGTGTTCACTTGCGGAACAACGCCACATTGTCGGTGACGGACTGCTCCAGGTCGAGCTTGAACTGTGTGAGCATCGAGCGGAGATGGTCGTGCCTATCTCGAGCCTCTGCGTTGATCTCCTTGAGTTTGGGTCCCGCGGCTGCTACCGCGGCGGCGAGGATCGGCGTCAACTGAGTGAACACCCCAATGGCCTTGTTGGTCTTGGCTACATTCTTGAATAGCTTCTCCACTGTCTTGAACTTCATTCCGAGGAGGGCGGCTGCGATCACGTCGGCGCCGTCGGCCAGCTTGTCCACGACTTTGAGTGGGATGTCGAATTGCTGCTGCCACTGGACTCTGCGCTCCAGAGGCAGGATTGACGCCAACGGCAGGACCAGGTCCACTCCCACGCGTTGCGTCAGATCGATCTCGGACGGCTCATATCCTCCCGGTTTCATCTGGAACTTGGCGGAGGAAAGTAGGAGGAAGTCCTCGCCCAACGAGAGTGCTTTGGGCGTATCGAGAAGACTCGCGATCGTCTCGCGGAGACTGTTCATCTCTCCCGCGGACTTTCGAATGAGCAGGTCGCGGAAGCTTTCGACGGTCCAGCCGGGATGGAGATCGGATTTTGACAGGGCGAGGATCCAGATCCGGGGGAACTCGACGAGGGGGCCGTTCTTGGCGAGGAGATGGTCCTTGGCGAGCAGAATGTTCTGACGGTAGTTGGCGAAAAGTGAGGTCAGATAGCGCTCTTCCTCTCCTCGGAAATCAAGCAGCTTCTGCCCGTCCACGAGGATCAGGGCCACGTCGGATTTGAGGAGGTTGCCCCAGGTCTCGAGCCGACGAGCCTGCTCCTCGTCTCCTTCCGGGTCGGTGGTGAACCACTCGCCGGGGTAGTCGTGCCACATGAGTCGCAACTCGTCGAAGGGGCGCTTCGTGGATTCTCTCAGGCTGGTGGTCTTGAGCTTCACTGCGAATTGGTAGGTGATGCCGCTGAATCGGTTCTGAATGGGCATGGTTGCGGTGTCCCGCATTTCCAGATAGCTCTGCAGCAGTCGATTACCTTGCCCCGGCTGAAGCGCCACGAGGTCCCAGAGGTCATTCTGATACGCACTTTCCTGGGTGGGCCCGTAAAACGAGGACACCAGAACCGTCTTGCCAGATCCGGCTTCGCCGAACACCGCGATGTTCTGCTCCTGGACCTTAGGAAAATTTGCCATGGAGGCAGCGTAGAGGACACGTCGCTCACCGCATCTGCGATGGTGGGAATCATCCCGCGACTAGCCCCGCTGATTCACGGGCCGGTGTGACTGC
>NZ_JAALEA010000208.1 GCF_014145145.1 Dietzia cercidiphylli | reverse complement strand
GCCACCGCCGCGGCGCCCGGCCCGGTGGCGCGGGCCGTGAACAACTGCGGGTGCGGCAGCAGCAGGTCCCCGCGTGCCACCCGGACGATCGCGTCCGCCAGCGTGAACGCGCCGTCCTCACCGACGCGCGCGACCATGTCCTCCGCGGCGGTGCTGCCGCGGATTCCCCGCGTCACCCACATCCACCCGCGCCGGCGATCGGCGCGGATCACCAGTTGCGACGCCCACTCCTGCCGGCCCGAGGGCGCGATCAGCGCCAACGTCTCACCATCCCGGATATCGCCGAGTCGGCAGATCAGCGTGTCGAGAAACACGCCCCACGCGCACTCGGTGCCATCCCTCATGCCGTCGTCTCGCCGTCCCATGTCTTCCCGTTCCATGTCACGCCCCTTCCGACCCCGATTTAGCACTCCCAACGCGCTAAACATTAGCACGCTTATCGCGCTAATGTGAGGGCATGTCCGATCTCGAACGATTCCCCCGTCCCGCCGTGGCAGTGGACCTGGCGATCCTCACCGTGACGGGAGCCGGCGGCACCGACCCCGAGCTACGGATATTCACCCAATCGCGGACCGATCCCGACGGTCGCGCACTGCCCGGCGCCTTCCTCCGCGAACGCACGAGGGTCTCCGAGACCGCCGATTACGTGCTCCGCGAGAAGGTGGGGATCGCACCCCACGAGACCATCCGTCCGCGCCTGTTACGACTCTTCGACGACCCGGAGCGCGACGGACGGACGTGGGCCGTCTCCGCCGCGCATGCGCTCCCCCTCCCCGAATCAGCACTGTCCGGAGCGAATGGTGATCTCACGAGGGTCACCATCGACGGTCGACTCGAGGGCGTCGACTCACTTCTGTTCGACCACGACTCGATAGTGGACGCCGCGATCCGGGACGTCCGGGAGCGCTACGAGATCCGCCTGCGCTACGTCGACGTCGGCCCGGACCCCGATGGCTTCCTGGCCGAGCCGTTCACGCTCCTCCAACTGCGCCGGGTGCACGAGGCCGTCATCGGTGAGGCGTTGCACAAGGACAACTTCGCCAGGCGGATGCGGCCGCACCTGGAATCGGTCGTGGATGACGACGGCGAGGTGGCCCTCTCCACGGCGCTACGCGGTCGCCCGGCCGCGCTGTTCCGGCGTGCGCGCTGACTTGTGTTGCGCCGACCGGGACCGCAGCACCAGGATCACGCCGACCGCGCTGACCGCCATACCGACCACCGCGAGAACAGTGATCGGCACCCCGAACATCAGCCACACCCAGACCATGGTGGTGGGCGGGGTCAGATAGAGCAGGACGCTGGCCACCGTCGCGCCCCGGGTGCGGGTGACGAACACGTAGAGGACGTACCCGCAGAGCGTGGACAGGAACACCAGCCAGGCCACCGCCACCCAGAACTCGGGCTCGGCCGGCACCGCGCCCTGTCCGACCAGCAGCATCGCGGCGACCAGTGCCACCGCTGCGACGACCGACTGCATGGTGATGGACTGGAGCAGGGTCTCCGTGGGCCTGAGGCGTTGGGTGAGGACCGTCCCCGTGGCCAGACTCAGCATCCCGGCCACCGGGAACAGGTACGCCCACCACGGGGCGCTGCCGGCACCCAGGCCGCCCGAGACCACCACCACGACGCCCGCCATCCCGAGCAGCATGCCGATCCACATGACCGGTGTGGTCCGTTCCCCGAGGAACCTGCCCGCGACGGTCGCCACGAGGAGCGGCTGCAGCGCCGCGATCAGCGCCGCCGTCCCGCCGTCGACGCCGCGGGCGACACCCTCGAAGATCATGAACAGGAACACGGCCTGACTGAACAGACCCAGCACCGCCTGCCGCGCCCACGCCCTCCGGTCGGTCAACCGCACCCGGAGCACGAGGCAGACCGAGAGCAGCAGGAGCCCGAGGATCGAGAACCGCCAGCCGAGCAGCTGCAGCGAGGTCCCACCGGTCCGGGTCCCGAGCTCCGCGCCGACATAGCCCGAACTCCACATGATCACCAGGGCCACCGACGCCAGATGGCCGGCGTTGCGGCGGAGCGCATCTCGAGCGGGCTGGGGCATCGGCCCAGCCTACGAAGCGGCCGGTCTCGTCGTCGTCGTACCGTCCGCCCCACCCCCGGCCCCCGGCGCACGACCTCGGCCATATGAGTCACCGGCGGAGGGACGAACGACGAACGCCCCCGTCCGCGTGGACGAGGGCGCTGCCGGTACCGCTGTTGTGCGCCCGAAGGGACTCGAACCCCTAACCTCTTGTAATCGGGTCACTCTCGGCGGGGTCATTCCATGAGATTCGTTTACGGCTGCCGACGTGGGGATATGCACCCTGCCCGCATACCTTGGACGCTGCCGGGATTCGTCTAGGTTTCAATCAATGTGCTGGATAAAACATGGACGGGGTATAAACCTCCAGCACTCTCGCGCGCGGGGATTCGACAAATGCACGACACCCCCAACACCGGATGGTGCTGGGGGCGCTGCCACGCCGGTCACCAGGACCTGTGGGGCGCGGCATCCGACCACGAGGGCCGGGGGTCTTGGGTTACGCGGCGAGGTTCGCCACGTCCTCACCGGCAGCGGAGACGGACACCGTAGCCACACCACCGGGAGTCGGATCGGATGCGTTCGGATCAGTCACAGCGGCCTGTACGAACTTGAGCTTCTCGGCGATGACGTGGCGGGTGGACTCGGCGCGGCCTGCGGTCGACGCGGCGGCTGCGTACTCGGGCGAGCGCTGCTGGAGCGCGTGGTCGATCATCGCCATACCAGCCTCTCCTGCCTGCCCTCCCCTCACCGAGTAGTAGTCAACAGCGTGCTCGTGCAGGAGCGGAAGGTCGGCCTGGTCCGCATTGACGATGAGTTCGACCAATGCGCCTGCGCCGGCCTCCAGAGCGGCGGACACACGCTGCGCCCGACGCTGGTGGCGTAGTTCGGCGAGGAGCTGCTCTTCGGTGGTCCCGGTCGGGGTGACCATCGCGGACTTCAACTCGTCGCGCTGGCGGGAAGCATTGTCGATTGCGGCGGACGCGGCGGCGGCAAGCTCCGCCACCTTGTCGTCCCAGGCGTTGTGCTGCCGGTACCGGTCGAACGTGTCCGCGATGCCCTGGGGCGTGTAGTCGCCACTGGACCGCAGGCGGGTTGCGGTGGCTCGGGCCTCGGTACGGATGGCGTCGAGTTCAGTCTCGATCTGGTGCAAGGTCTTACGGGTCATCGGGTGTTCCCTTCGATGGTGATGGGTCGGTCGTGGTCGTCGTGGTCGGTGGTGTTGGCTACGTGCTCCGCCCATGAGGCGAACCCCGATGCGAGCGTGTCGAGCAGCGAGTCGCCCCGGTCGTCGTGGTCGGTCGTGGACACCCGGTCCGCGATGATGAGCAACTTCCCCGCCGGCAGATCCGCAGCCGATGAGAGTGCGCGAATTAACGCCGGGTCCGGGCTCTCCGATTGCAGCTCCACAAGCAAGCGTCGAGCGGCGAGGCTGGCGGTCTCCGAAAACATCGCGGACAGTTCGTGCTGTGAATCGGCCACGAGTGCAGCGGTCGCCTGCCGGGTGTGCTCCCGGGACCACTCCACGCCCGCTTCGACGGCGGCCGCGTCAACCGCCCGCCGGGAGATCCCTAGTTCACGGGCGCAAGCGTTCCTGCCGTATCCCTGCTCTGCCAGCTCCCTTACGCGCGCGGGCGCGGGTCCGGCACTCCCGGTCATGCGGCATCCTCGGTCTGTTCGTCGTCCCGGCGGCGGGGGTCATGGTGTGCGATTGCATCCGAGACGGCGGCGATCATCGGGCGTATCGCTTGCGGGTTCTCGATGAGACAGTCAGCGAGGGCGCGGCGGGTGCGGTCGGCTACGGCCTCGGCTTTGGCTTGCGGGGTGTCGGCGTCGGGATTGAGCGGGAACTTCCACCGGGGGTCCACGCTCGTGACGGCGGCGAACAGCAGCACCTTGGCGTCATCCTCGGAGAGCTGCCGGACTATACGGGCGGCGGTGGTCGAACGGGCGTCGATGAGGGCGTCGAGGCGGTCCTGCACGAGGCTCGTGCGGGCGAGCATGAGGGTCAACTTCAAAGCCACGAGGGGCCTCCAGTCAGTCGGGATGGTGGGGGGTTAGTCGGTGCGCCGGCGGGGGCTGTAGAGGTCGCGAATGTATTTGTCTTGGCGTGCGAGGTGGGCTACTCGGTCGCCTCGGCGGACGTTGCACCGCTCCCCGGCTGGAGTGTTCCCGCTAAAGTGGCCACTGCAATTA
>NZ_JAALEA010000207.1 GCF_014145145.1 Dietzia cercidiphylli | reverse complement strand
CGATCGCGGGTGCCGTCCACCGGGTCGCGAGCCGGCACTTCCCCGTCGCGCCCACGGAGGCCAACACCGCCCTCGCCGCGGCGGTCGGGGAGCTCGCCGGGTCGAGCGGTGACGTCGCGGACCTGCCCGCGCACCTCGACGTGCTCGGGCACTTCGGCCCACTGGTGGAGGCGTCGCTCTCCCACACCGCCTCGCCGACCGTCCTGTCGGCCGGGTACAAGACCAACGTCATCCCCTCCGAGGCGTTCGCCGAGATCGACTGCCGCGTCCTGCCCGGTGGCGAGGAGACCTTCCGCGCGGAGATCGAGGACGAGCTCGGACCCGACGTGGCGGTCGACTGGATCTGGCAACCGCCGATCGCCGCGCCCGCCGACGACCCGCTGGTCTCGGTCATCCGGGAGGCGGTCCGCGAGGCGGACCCCGGCTCCCTGGTCGTGCCGTACCTGCTGCCGGCGAGCACGGACAACAAACACCTCGCTCCGCTGGGGATCCACGGCTACGGCTTCGTCCCGCTGCGGGTGCCGGACGAGTTCGACGTCTTCGGCCACTTCCACGCCGTCGACGAGAGGGTCCCCGTCGACGCGCTCCACTTCGGCGCCGATGTCCTGGCCCGTGTGCTCCGGTCGGCGTGAGGGGCCCGTTCTCGGGTAGCCGGACCGCGCAGCCGCGAACACCGCTACCCGCCGATGTGTGGGTACTGGTCGCGGCGGCCTTCGCCGTCGCGATCGGCTACGGTCTCGTCGCACCCGTCCTCCCGCAGTACGCCCGGAGCTTCGACGTCTCCGTGACCGCCGCGTCGGTGGTCGTGAGCGCGTTCGCGTTCTTCCGCCTGGTGTTCGCTCCCGCCGGCGGGTTCCTCGTGGACCGTCTGGGCGAACGCTGGGTCTACATGTCGGGCCTGCTCATCGTGGTGGTGTCGACCCTGGCCACGGGCGTCGCCCAGACCTACTGGCAGCTGCTGGTGTTCCGGGGACTCGGTGGACTCGGGTCGACGATGTTCACCATCTCGGCGATGGCGTTGCTCACCCGCCTCTCGCCACCCGGAGCCAGAGGACGGATCGCCGGGCTCTACGCCACCGCCTTCCTTATCGGCAACATCGGCGGGCCGGTCCTCGGCGGGTTGCTCGCCGGCTTCGGGATGCGGGTGCCGTTCTTCGTCTACTCCTTCACCCTGCTCGTCGCGACCGGAGTGGTGGCGGTGTTCCTCCGGGGAGGCCGCCGGCCCTCGGCGGACGACGGGACGGAGGAGCAGGAGGCGCTGCCGGTGCGCGAGGCACTCCGCCACAGCGGGTACCGCGCCGCGCTCGTGTCGAGTTTCGTCAACGGATGGAGTTCCTTCGGCGTACGGGTGGCCATCGTCCCGCTCTTCGCCGCCGCGAACTTCGACGCCGGTGCGGGGATCGCCGGCACCGCGCTCGCCTCCTTCGCGGTGGGCACCGCCGCCGTCATCTCGGTGGCCGGGTGGTTGTCCGACCGGTACGGACGACGGCCGCTGGTGATCGGTGGCCTCCTGGTGTCCGGGGTGTCCACACTCGTGCTGGGCTGGTGCGATACCGTTCCGCTCCTCGTGGCCGCCTCGGTGGTGGCGGGCATGGGGGCGGGGGTGCTCAACCCGGCACAACAGGCCTCGGTCGCGGATGTGATCGGAGCGGATCGCGCGGGCGGGAAGGTGCTCGCGACCTTCCAGATGGCCAGCGACTCCGGTGCGATCCTCGGCCCGGTGCTGGTGGGTCTCGTCGTGGACCTGTTCGGCTACACCGCCGGATTCGCACTCTCCGGAGGTCTGCTGCTGGCCGCGGTCGTCCCGTGGCTCGTCGCCAGAGAGACCCACGAGCACCTGGTCCGGGGAACCACGGGGGAGTGACCTGCGCCGCCGTGTCGCGAACGGGGCCTCCGACGCCGTAGCATGAGTCACCTCATGAGCAACGACAACGAGGACCGTACCGCCACCGCCGGCGACGAGGTCGAGACCGCCGCCAGCACCCCAGAGACCACCGACCCCACCGCCGAGACGGCGGACGACCGCGTCCCACCCGAGGCCGAGGCCGCCGCAGAGGCGCCCGCCGAGGACGCGTCGGCCCCGGA
>NZ_JAALEA010000206.1 GCF_014145145.1 Dietzia cercidiphylli | reverse complement strand
AGCTCAGTTTGGTAGAGCTACGGACTTTTAATCCGCAGGTCGTCGGTTCGAGCCCGACTGGGGGCACCACGATCGGCCGGGCGGCACAGGGCGCCCCCATTGGACCTGCCCGCCCCGCGCTGGGACACTCGGATCATGTCCGCACCCACCGCCACCGGCGGGCCCGCCCTGCGCATCGGCCCCCTCGAGCTCGCCTCACCGGTCGTCCTGGCGCCGATGGCGGGCGTCACCAATGTCGCCTTCCGCACGCTGTGCCGCGAACTCGAACGTGAGCAGCAGGGTTCGGTGTCCGGGCTCTACGTCTGCGAGATGGTGACGGCGCGGGCGCTCGTCGAACGCCAGCCGGGAACCCTGCACATGGCCACGTTCGCGCCCGACGAGTCCCCGCGCAGCCTGCAGCTGTACACGGTGGACGCCGAGTACACCTACGCGGCCGCCAAGATGATCGTCGACGAGGACCTGGCGGACCACATCGACATCAACTTCGGGTGCCCGGTCCCCAAGGTCACCCGACGCGGCGGCGGGTCGGCGATCCCCTACAAGCGGCGGCTGTTCCGCTCCATCGTCGCCGCGGCGGTCCGGGCCACCGAGGGCACCGACATCCCGGTCACGGTGAAGATGCGGGTGGGGATCGACGACGAGCACCACACCCATCTCGACGCCGGCCGCATCGCCGTCGACGAGGGCGCCAGGGCCGTCGCACTGCACGCACGGACCGCCGCCCAGCGGTACTCCGGCGAGGCGGACTGGTCGCAGATCTCCCGCCTGGTCGAGCACATCGGCGCGGTCTCTGATGTCCCGGTGCTGGGCAACGGCGACATCTTCTCCGCCGAGGACGCCGTCCGGATGCGGGAGCAGACCGGGTGCGCGGGCGTCGTGATCGGCCGGGGCTGTCTGGGCCGGCCGTGGCTCTTCTCCGAGCTCGCCGCCACCCTCGACGGGCGCGAGGCACCGGCCCCGCCCACGCTCGGCGAGGTCGGCCGCATCATGTACCGCCACGGCGAACTCCTCGCCGAACACCACGGTGAGAACAAGGGGATGCGCGACATCCGCAAACACGTGGCGTGGTACCTGCGGGGGTTCCCTGCCGGCTCCGGCAAGCGGGTGGCCCTGGCGGCCGTCCGCACCCTGGACGACCTTGCGGAGATGCTCGCCGATCTGCCCGCCGACGAGCCTTTCCCCGCCGACGGGTACGGCCCGCGCGGCCGCCAGGGATCGCCCTCCCGGGTTCTCCTGCCCGAGGGGTGGTTGGACGATCCGGAGGACGACGCGGTGGCTCTCGAGGGTGCGGACGCGGAGAACTCGGGCGGCTGAACCGGCACCTCCGGCACCGGCGCGGATGACGTGTCCCCCTGTTCATCGGCCGTTCATCGCCGGTATCGATAGTGCGGTTGACATGCCCGTATGCTGGTTCACATGCGTCTCGTCTACTCTGAAGAACTCGCGGATCTGGCCACCTCGATGGCCCGGATGTGCTCCCTCGCCACCGACGACATGGAGCTGGCGACCCACGCCCTCCTCCAGGTCGACCTCGTGGCCGCCGAGAGGGTTCTCCAGTCCTCGACGGAGATGTCCCGGCTGGCGACCGAGAACGAGGAACGCGGGTTCGCGCTCCTGGCCCTCCAGGCGCCGGTCGCCCGTGATCTCCGGCAGGTGGTCACCTCCATCCAGCTCGTCCAGGACCTCACCCGGATGGGCACGCTGGCAGGGCACGTCGCCAAGATCGTCCGTCGGAGGCATCCGGAGAGCGTGCTCCCGGAGCCCGTCAACGGGTACTTCGCCGAGATGGGCCGGGTCGCGGTCTCGCTCGGCCGGTCCGCCACCGAGGTGCTGCTCAACCGGGACGCCGAGCAGGCCGCCACCCTGGCCCAGCAGGACGACGCCGTCGACGACCTCCGCCGCCACCTGTTCACCCTGCTCACCGTGCGGGAGTGGAAGTGGGGAGTGGCGTCGGCGGTCGACGTGACCCTCCTCGGTCGCTACTACGAGCGGTTCGCGGACCACGCGGTGGAGGTGGCGCAGCGCGTGATCTTCCTCGCCACCGGCGAGTACGCCACCCTGGCGGAGGACGATCCCGAGCACTCCTCCGCCTCCAACGAGGAGCTGGTCCGCCGCTTCAACGAGACCGACAGGTCGTTGACGCACCGCGTCTCGGGGGACGACCCGGGGAAATCCGGCTCTTCGCATCTGAGCGTGGGTGAGGACGACACGCCGGTGAGGCGGTAGGGAGACGAGAGGGTCGAGGCCCTGAAGGATTGGAAGTACCACTACATCCGATCCTGAAAGGGCCTCGACCCATGTCTGAGCCTATCGGGTGCTGCCGGTCTGCCACCGGAACCGCACCTGCGCCCCGTTGTGTCCGCTGCGATCTTCTCGTCGGGCTCGACGACGTGTACGTCCTTGATGCGCGTCTGCGTGGCGAGCACCTGGAGGTGACCGTCGAATCCGAGCCGGGACCGGTCGGATGCCCGGACTGCGGCGCCGCCGGGGTGGGGCATGGACGGCAGGTGGTGCGTCTGGTCGACATCCCCGCGTTCGGCCGCCCCGTCACGATCATCTGGCGCAAACGCCGCTTCGTCTGCCCAGGCGGGGCGTGCGAACGTGTGACGTTCGTGGAGAACCTGCCTGGGCTTGCCTCGCCGCGGCATGCCACCACGGCCCGCGTCGTGGAGTGGGCAGTGGGACAGCTGCGCCGGGAGCACGCCACCGTCAGCGGACTGGCTCGTCAGCTCGGTACCGCGTGGCACACGGTGTGGACGCCGGTCAAGGCTGCATTGGAGGCGTTGGCCGATGATCCGGCCCGCTTCGACGGCGTCCGCACCCTCGGCGTCGATGAACACATCTGGCACCATGTCTCCCGGCGTAAGCGCGGCCCCAAGGAACTGACCGGGATGGTCGACCTCACCCGCGACGGGGACGGCAAAGTACAGGCCAGGCTGCTCGACCTCGTGCCAGGCCGCTCCGGGGTGGTGTTCGCAGACTGGCTCACCGCGCGGGGCAAGGGTTTCACCAGCGGCGTCGAGATCGCCGCGTTGGATCCGTTCCACGGCTACAAGCGAGCGATCGATGACGAACTCGAGGATGCCACCGCTGTTCTCGACGCTTTCCACGTGGTCAAGCTCGCCCTTGGCGCCGTGGACGAGGTCCGCCGGAGGTTGCAGCAGCAGATCTGCGGTCACCGCGGACGTAAAGGCGACCCGCTCTACGGGATCCGCACCATCATCCGCTGCGACCCCGACAGGCTCACCGAGCGCCAGTGGCGGCGGTTCGACGAGGCCCTGGCCGCCGACCCCCGACACGAGGAACTGTTCATCGCCTGGCAAGTCGCCCACGAACTCCGACAGGCCTACCACCACAAAGACCTGCCTGCCGGGCGCAGCGCTGCGGAGAAGGTACTCGCGACCTTGCCATCCTGCCCGATCCCGGAAATCGCCCGACTAGGACGAACGCTCCGCAAGTGGAAGGCCGCCTTCCTCGCGTACTGGACCACCGGCCGCTCCAACAACGGAGGAACCGAAGCGATCAATGGCCTCATCGAACTCCACCGGCGCCTGGCCCGCGGCTACCGCAACCGCGACAACTATCGCCTGCGGATGCTCCTCATCGCCGGCGGGCTACGGACCTGACCCCACGCTCAGATGCGAAGAGCCGG
>NZ_JAALEA010000205.1 GCF_014145145.1 Dietzia cercidiphylli | reverse complement strand
GCGGAGGCCACGCGGGCGGCAGCCGCACCCGCGTTCGCGCCCGGGCCGCCGGCGTTGCCCGGGAGGGTGGTGCCGGAGATGGTCGGGTCCGTCCCCACGCCCACCACCGCCACGGCTCCGGACGCGGAGGACCCCTCACCGGACGACCGCCTGATCTGCTCCTTCTCCCGCTGACGCAGGAGTGCCTTGACGTCGTCCGCCCCGAGCAGACCGGGGAGACCGATGTAGTCGGCCTCCTCCTCGCTCCCCGCGAACGTGGCCGTGCCGTAGGAGGACCCCTCGTAGACGATCTGGTCGAGTTCGGCGTCCGCGCCGAGGGAGATGTACCCCTTGTCCTCGTCGTCCGCGTCGGGCTCGTCGTGTTGCTGGTTGGCCTGCGCCAGCAACTCGTCCTCGAGCCCGTCCTCGCGGTGGGGCTTGCCCAGGACGTGATCCCGCTGGGCCTCCATCTGGGAGGCGAGCTGCAACAGGACCGGGACCGAGGGCAGGAACACCGACGCGGTCTCCCCCGGCCTCCGGGACCGGACGAACCGGCCGATGGCCTGGGCGAAGTACAGGGGCGTCGAGGCGCTGGTGGCGTACACCCCCACGCTCAGGCGCGGCACGTCCACACCCTCCGAGACCATGCGGACCGCGACCATCCACTCGTCCGTCGAGGCGGAGAACGTGCCGATCCGGCTCGAGGCCGTGGGGTCGTCGGAGAGGACGACGACGGGGGCCCGCCCGGTGATCTCCGTGAGCAGTGCCGCGTACTCCCGGGCCCGCTCCTGGTCGGTGGCGATCACCAGCCCGCCGGCATCGGGCACTCCACCCGCACGGATCTGCCGGAGCCGGGTGTGCGCCGCCTGGAGCACCGCCGGCATCCAGTCGCCGTGGGGATCCAGTGCCACCCGCCAGGCGCGCGAATTCTGGTCCGCGCTGAGCGGTTCGCCGAGTCGGGCGGAGAACTCCTCGCCGGCGTTCGTCCGCCAGCGCGCCTCACCCGAGTAGGCGAGGAAAACGACGGGTCGCACGACGCCGTCGGCCAGGGCGTCGGCGTATCCGTAGGAGTGGTCGGCCCTGGACCGCTGATGCCCCTGGCCGTCGGGTTCGTAGGTGACGAACGGGATGGGGCTGTCGTCCGAGCGGAAAGGTGTGCCGGTCAGGGACAGGCGACGCTCGGCGTCGTCGAACGCCTCACGGATTCCGTCTCCCCAGCTCTTGGCGTCACCGCCGTGGTGGATCTCGTCGAGGATCACCAGCGTACGGCGGGATGCGGTCCGCTCGCGGTGCTTGAACGGGTGTGACGCCACCTGGGCGTAGGTGACCACCACGCCGTGGTACTCCGGTGCGAGGGCGCCGGAGGAGTTGGAGTACTCGGGATCGAGCGCGATACCGGCCCTCGCGGCGGCCTCGGCCCACTGGAACTTGAGGTGCTCGGTGGGGGCCACCACGGTGATCGCGTCGACCGTCCGGTCGGCCAGGAGTTCGGAGGCCACGCGCAGACCGAAGGTCGTCTTACCGGCGCCGGGGGTGGCCACGGCGAGGAAGTCCTTCGGCCGCGCCATGAGGTACTTGCGCAGCGCGGTCCGCTGCCAGGCGCGCAGAGGGGCGCCCGCGGCCGTCGTCGCGGCGGGGTCTGCGGTCTGCTCCTCGGTGCCCGGGACCGCGCCGGGTTCACTCACCAGGCTTCAGGGTCTCGTAGACGCGCTTGCACTCCGGGCACACGGGAGAGCCGGGCTTGGCGGACCGGGTGACCGGGAACACCTCGCCGCACAGGGCGATCACGTAGGAGCCCATGACCGCGCTCTCGGCGATCTTGCTCTTGTCCACGTAATGGAAGAACTTGGGCGCGTCGTCCTGCGTCTCCTCGGTCGTCGTGACCTCGGGGCGCTCTAGTGTCTTGGTCCGGGTGGTGCTCACCCCCTCATGATGCCGCACGCCACGGTCGGCGCGCCAACGCCGGAGTACCTTGGGGGCCATGGCACCCGACTCCCGTCGCAAGCGGTCCAAGGATCGGGACGGCACCGCGAGGCCCGTTCTGATCACCGCCGCGCGGGAGTCCTACCGGGACGAGCTCGCGGCGCGGAAGAAGCGGTACTTCCTCCTGATGTCCATCCGGATCCCGGCGTTGCTCCTCGCCGCGGGTTCCCTGGCTCTCTGGAACAACCCGTGGATTGCACTGGCCATCGTCGCGGGGTCCATACCGATCCCGTGGATCGCCGTGATCAGCGCCAACGACAGGCCTCCGCTGCCCAAGGGGCAGGCGCGGATGTACACCGCCGGTGCGCTGGCCAACCACACGCCCCGCGCGATGCCGCCGGGCCTCACAGGTGGCCCCTCGCACCAGAGCCCGGCCCACGACGGCCCGACCCACGACGACCAGCCACACGGGGACCCCTCGGGCGACGGACCCGCCTCGGGGATCCCGGACCCAGCCGACCGACCCGACGAGAGCGATCCCGCCCGGTGACCCCGACAGTTCCCACACTCACCCGTCTGGCCCCCGTCCTGGCGGAGTCATTCCGGCAGTGCCATTTCACGGTGCCCGGGCTGGAGGACGCGCTGGGGCCGGAGGCGATCTCGGCGCTCGCCCGCTCGGACTCGGCGTCCGTCCGCAGGCACGCCCGCTCCGCCGGGCCGGTCGGGACCCTGGTCCGGTTGTTCATCCTGGGTGACGCGGTCCCCGAGGGCGAGGTCGTGGCGGCCCTGCCCGGGACACCCGTCTCCGACGGGATCGACGCCGGCCTGTGGACGCGTCAGACCTCGCCGGAGGGGACCCTCCGGGCGCTCCTCGACCTCCGGCCCGTGGACACCGGTCACGGCACCCGCTGGGTCTTCTCCGACGTCGACGGGTCGATGGCCCACGCCACCACGAGGCCCGACCACGTCCTCGGGGTCGGGCAGGCCACGCTGTCCCTCCTCCGGATCACACCCACCTCCCCCGTGGACTCCGTACTCGACCTCGGCACCGGCTGCGGCATCCAGCTCGTGCACGCCCTCGAGACCGCGAGGACGGCGACGGGTACGGACATCACCCCGCGGTGTCTGGACCTGGCGTCCGCCACACTCGCCATCAACGGGTTGGACGGGGAGCTGCTCGCCGGTCCCTGGTACGAGCCCGTGGCTCTTCGTCGATTCGACCGGGTCGTCGCCAACCCCCCGTTCGTGGTGGGCCCCTCGGACCCCGGCCATTCGTACCGGGAGTCGGGGCTCGCCCTCGACGGGGCGAGCCGGACGGTCGTGTCCGGGGCTCACGACCACCTGACCCAGGGCGGCACCGCGGTCATCCTGGCCTCCTGGGTGGAGCGGCGGGACACCGACTGGCGGACCCACGTGGCGTCGTGGATCCCCTCGGACGGGGTGGAGGCCTGGGTGCTCCGCCGCGACACCTCGGACCCGGAGCTCTACGTCTGGACATGGCTCACGGACGAGGGCATGGACCCGAGGGACGAGTCCACCGCTCGCGCCGCGGACGCCTGGCTCGACCACTTCCAGGACCGGGGCGTCGACGGTGTCGGGTTCGGATACGTCTTCCTCAGGCGGATCGACGGCGCGTCGTCGGTGCTCTGCGAGGACCTCACCCACCCGTTCGACGAGGGGCTCGGGGACGAGGCCGAGGCCTACTTCGCGCGCATGGCGTGGCTGCGGGCGGCATCGGACCGACAGGGCGGGCAGGAGCGGGCTCTGGACGCGACGGTGTTCACCGTCTCCCCCGACGTCCACCTGCACGTCTCGGAGAGCCTGGCACCGGGCTCCGGTGACCCGGGGGACGAGGCGTCCGGGTCCTCCGCACCGGCCGGATCGAGGGTGGTGGTCGAGCGTGTCACCGGTGCGCGCTGGCGCCACGAGATCGACCCGCTGACCGCGACGGTTCTCCGAGGGGTGCGCATGGGAGCACTACCCCTGGAGGATCTCGTAGTCCTCGCCGCCGCGGGGGCCGGTCGGGACCCCGAGGAGCTGGCGGAACCCGTGCGCAGGGTCGTGGCCGATCTGTTCCTCCACGGCTTCGTCGTCCCCGCCGGGGTCCCCGGGCTGCTCCCGCCCGGCGTCCGCGCCGCCGCCACCCCGGGGCCGGTG
>NZ_JAALEA010000204.1 GCF_014145145.1 Dietzia cercidiphylli | reverse complement strand
ACCACGCCGAGCGAGTACACGTCACCGGCCGGGGTGGTCTCGTGCCCCATGGCCTGCTCGGGGGCGATGTACTGGGCGGTGCCCACGACCATCCCGGCCTGGGTGACCGCCGCGGACCCCATCGACTTGGCGATGCCGAAATCGGTGAGCTTGACCTGCCCGGAGGGCGTGATGAGGATGTTGCCCGGCTTGACGTCCCGGTGCACCAACCCGATCGCGTGTGCGGCGTTGAGCGCGCGACCGGTCTGCTCCAGCATGTCGAGGGTGTGGCGCAGCGGGAGCGACCCCTCGCGGGACAGGACGTCGGACAGCGGCTCGCCCACCACGAGCTCCATGACCAGGTAGGACAGTGGGCTACCCGAGGCCGGGTCGTCGATCTGCCCGTAGTCGTAGACCGTCGCGATCCCCGGGTGCGAGATCCGTGCCGTCACCTTGGCCTCGGACCGGAACCGCTCGACGAACTCCTGGTCGGAGGAGAACTCGGCCTTGAGCACCTTCACCGCCACGTGCCGGTCCAGCACCGCGTCGGCGGCCTCCCAGACCTGACCCATCCCGCCCGTGGCGATCAGGCGCAACAGGCGGTACCGGCCGGACAGGAGCGCTCCGGAGTTGAGGCTCATCCGGCTCCCCCGAGGAGGGCACCGAGGACCTCGCGCCCGATGGGGGCGGCGTAGGTGGAGCCCACAGTGTCGCGGGTGACGCCCGGCCCGGATTCGATCGCCACGGCCACGGCCACGTCCTGCCCGGGTACGAACGCGATGTACCAGGTGTAGGGGACGGACTCCGCGGCGTCCACGCCGTGCTCCGCGGTGCCGGTCTTGGAGGCGATGGTCACCCCGGGCAGGCCGCCCCCGGCGTTGCGCTCCGCGCCCTCCATGAGCTCGGTGAGGGTGCCGGCCTGCTCGTCGGTGAGGGCGCGTCCGGCGTCCTCGGGGGTGAACCCCTGCACCACGGAGAGGTCCGGCGCCGTGAGCGAACGGATCAGCTTCGGCTGCATACGCACCCCGCCGTTGGACACGGTCGCGGCCACCATGGCGTTCTGCAGCGTGGTCATGCGGACATCGCTCTGACCGATCGAGCTCATGGCGAGCTGGGCGGCGTCCTCCATCTGGCCGAGCCCGGACGGCGCCGCGGGGATCCCGAGCTCGTCCGGCTCACCGCCGTCCACACCGAAGCGCTCGGCCATCTCGGTGAACGCGTCGGCACCGATCTCCTGGCTGAGCTCCACGAAGGGCACGTTGCAGGAGAGCTCGAACGCGGTGCGGAGGGTCACGGTGCCGCCCCCGCAGGCCTGGCCGGCGTAGTTCTGCAGGAACGTGGAGGTCCCGGGCAGCAGGGTGCGGTCCGCGCCGGAGACCGGGGTCTCCGGTCCCATCCCGGACTCGAGGGCGGCGGCGGTGGTGATGACCTTCATGGTGGACCCGGGAGGCAGGGACTGCTGGGTGGCGTGGTTGAGCAGCGGCCGGTCGGGGCTCTGCTCGACCCGCGCCATCTCCTGCGTGCGGACGGTCTGCTCCTGGCTGGACAGGGCGTTGGGATCGAAGGACGGGCTGGAGGCCAGCGCCAGGACCTCGCCGGTGGAGGGTCGGACCGCCGCCACGGAACCCACGAAGGGTCCCTGGCCCGCGCCCCGCTGCAGCGCCGCGTAGGCGACCTCCTGGGCGACGGGGTCGAGCGTCAGCTCCACCGAACCGCCCTGGGGGGTGCGCCCGGAGATGAGCCCCGAGATGCGCTGGGAGAGCAGCCGCGGGTCGGACCCGTTGAGGAACGCGTCCTGGGACTGTTCGATCCCCGAGGTGGCGAACTGCAGGGAGTAGTACCCGACCGTCGGGCCGAACGCGGTCGGACCGGTGGGATAGGTGCGCTCGAACTCGTACCTGCCCTCGGAGGGGACCGACATGGCCAGCACCCGGCCGCCGGCGGTGATCTGCCCGCGCTGGCGGGAGTACTCGTCGAGCAGCATCCGGGTGTTGCGGGGGTCGGCGCGCAGGTCGTCGGCGCGGAAGACCTGCACCCAGGTGAGCTGCAGGAGCAGCGCGACCACCATGACGATGGCGGCGATCGCGATCCTGCGGATGGCGGCGTTCACGCGGCGCTCACCCGGACTTCCGGACGCGGGCCAGCAGCGGGGTCCGCATCATGCCCGTGGCGGCCTCGGCGAGCGCGGGTGTCTGACGCGGGGTCGGCAGCGGCCGCCGGGCGTCGTCCGACAACCGGAGCAGGATGGCCAGCAGGGCGTAGTTGGCGAGCAGGCTCGACCCGCCGTAGGCCATGAAGGGCAGGGTGAGCCCGGTGAGCGGGATGAGGGTGGAGACCCCGCCGACCACCACGAACACCTGGATGGCCACGGTGAAGGCCAGGCCGACGGCGACGAGTTTGCCGAAGCTGTCCCTGATGGTCAGACCCACGCGGATCCCGCGCAGGACGATGATCGTGTAGATCATCAGCACGGCGGCGAGGCCGATCAGGCCCAGTTCCTCGCCGATCGTGGAGGTGATGAAGTCGGTGCCCGCGAACGGCACCTGGTCCGGCCGCCCGTTGCCGAGTCCGGTGCCGCCCATGCCGCCGGAGGCGAGACCGAACAGTGCCTGCGAGCTCTGATAACCGCCGGTGTCGAAGTAGGCGAAGGGGTCCTGCCAGATCTGGAACCGCACCCGCACGTGCCCGAAGAGGGCGTAGGCCAGCACGCCACCGATACCCACCAGCACCACGCCGATGAGCAACCAGCTGACGCGCTCCGTGGCCACGTAGAGCATGGTGAGCACGGTGGCGAAGAGCAGGAGCGCCATGCCGAGGTCCGTGTTGAACACCAGCACGCCCAGGGACAGGAACCACGCCACGATGATCGGACCGAGGTCACGCCCGCGGGGCAGGTCCACGCCGAGGATCCGCCGGCCGGCGCTGGTGAACAGCTCCCGCTTCTCGACCAGGATCGAGGCGAAGAAGATGATGAGCAGGATCTTGGCGAACTCGCCGGGCTGGATGGTGAAGCCGGGCAGGATGATCCAGTTCTTGGCGCCGTTGATCTCGGAGAACCGGGCGGGCAGCACCGCCGGGATCGCCAGCAGCACCAGTCCGGCGAAACCCATGGTGTAGCCGTACCGGGACAGCACCCGGTGGTCCCGGAGGAAGTACAACACGGCCGCCATGAAAGCCAACCCGATCAGGGTCCACAGCAGCTGCCGGGTGACGTCCATCCCTGGCGGGTCGGTGCCGTTGGCGACGGCGCGCGCCGCGTACGCCAGGTCGAGGCGGTAGATCAGCACCAGGCCCAGGCCGTTGAGCAGGGCGACGGCCGGCAGGAGCACGGGGTCAGAGAAGGGCGCCAACCATCGGATCAGCAGATGGGCGCCCCCGCACAGGCCGAGGTAGGCGAGGGTGAGCCAGAGCAGTGTGAGGCTGAGCTCCTGCTCCTGGGCCAACTGGACCAGGAGCAGCGCGAAGCCGACGATCACCGACGCGGCGACCAGCAGGACGAGCTCCTTGCCGCGGCGGGGCGGGGCCGGAGCCGCCTGCGTTCCGGGTGCGGGGGCGGCCACGGGTCAGCTCACCGCCCGGCAGTCGACTCCCGGCACGGGGGCCGGGG
>NZ_JAALEA010000203.1 GCF_014145145.1 Dietzia cercidiphylli | reverse complement strand
GGGAGCACGATCTCGCCCGCCGTCACGCCGGCCGAGCGCAGCAGCGAGCGCACCTCACGGACCTGGTCGGAGGTGGCCACGGTGACCACGGTGCCGACGGCACCCGCGCGTGCGGTCCGGCCCGAGCGGTGCACGTACGCCTTGTGCTCGGCGGGCGGATCGGCGTGGACGACCAGCCCCACGTCGTCGACGTGGATGCCGCGCGCGGCGATGTCGGTGGCCACGAGCACGCTCGCCTGGCCGGAGGAGAACGCGTCGAGGTTGCGCACGCGTGCGTTCTGCGACAGGTTGCCGTGCAGATCCACGCTGGTCACGCCGCGCCCGGAGAGCTGCTTGGCCAGGCGCTTGGCGCCGTGCTTGGTGCGGGTGAACATGACGGTCCGCTCGTTCACGCCGGCGAGGTCCGCCAGTGCGCGGACGCGGTCGTCCGGGTCCACGTGGAAGACGTGGTGTGCGGTCGCGCCGGGGGTGGCGGAGCCGTCGTCGACCTCGTGCACGACCGGGTTGTCGAGGAACTTGCGGACCAGCTTGTCCACACCCTGGTCCAGCGTCGCGGAGAACAGCAGGCGCTGGGCACCCTGAGGCGTGGCCGCCAGGATCCGGGTGACTCCCGGGAGGAAGCCGAGGTCGGCCATGTGGTCGGCCTCGTCGAGGACGCTCACCTCGATCGAGTCCATGCGGCAGTGCTTCTGGCCCATGAGGTCCTCGAGCCGGCCCGGGCAGGCCACCACGATGTCGACGCCCTGGTCGAGCGCGCTGACCTGGCGACCCTGTGAGACGCCGCCGAAGATCACGGTGGTCTTGAGGCCCATCGCGCGGGCCAGCGGCGCGAGGGTCTCGTCGATCTGACGGGCGAGCTCGCGGGTGGGGGCCAGGATGAGCCCGCGGGGGGAGTTGCGCTTACGTCGGCCGCCGGCGGGCGCGGAGGCGGCCAGGCGGGTGACCAGCGGGAGGCAGAACGCGTAGGTCTTGCCGGAGCCGGTGCGGCCGCGGCCCAGGACGTCGCGTCCGGACATCGCGTCGGGCAGCGTCGCCGACTGGATGGGGGTGGGGGTGACGATGTCGACGCCCGTGAGGACGTCGAGCAGGGATGAAGGAACGCCGAGATCGGCGAAGGAACGTGACAAGGGAGGAATCTCCGTACATAGATGGGGCGTCTTGCCCGGCGCGCTCCTGGGTTACCGCGTCGCTCGGAAGCGACGCGCCCGGTGCGCGACCACGGGAGGTCGACATCCGATTCGGCCCGAGGCAAGAGTGGTGCGGGCCGACTCGCCCACCCTACGCCCCACCGGGCCCCGGACCACGGTTCCCGCCCCGAGTGTGACGAGGTCCTCACTTCGGGGCCCGCAGATGGCACGATGTGACCGTGCGACTCGACCTGTCCCTGCTGCGCCGCCCGGAACTGGGCTCGGTGCTGCTCGGACGGGGGACGGAGTCAGCGCGACTGCGCACCATGAGGGTCCGGGTGCTGCTCGTCCTGACGCTACTCGGTTCCAACCTCGTCGGCGTGGCCGTCGCCGCCGTGCTGATCCTCTTCGTCCTTCCGGGTCCCACCCTTCCCTCCGGGGAGTTCATGGTCCCCACGGCGGTCGTCGTCCCGGTGTATGTGGCGCTGGCGACGATCGTGGGGACGATCTGGGTGCGTGGAGCGGTCCACCGGCGTGTCGGGTGGTTCCTCGACGGCCGCGAACCCACGGACCGCGAGCGGGTGTGGACCCTCCGGTTGCCCGGCCGGATGACGCTGATCCAGGCGTTCCTGTGGCTGTTGGGCGCGGCCGTGGTCACGCCCGCCTTCGGGGTGATCGACCCCGAGGCGATCCCGTCGGTCGGGTTCACGATCGTCTTCTCCGGAATGGTCGTCTGCGGTGTGGCGTTCCTCTTCGCGGACTTCGGACTGCGTCCCGTCGCCGCGGTCGCCCTGGCCGGAGGTCCGGTTCCCCGCGGCCGGTTCCTGGGTGCGATGACGCGGCTCCGCGTGGCCTGGGCGGTCGGCAGCGGGGTGCCGATCGCGGGACTAATCATCGTGGCGATCTACACGTTGGCGGGCCGGGCCCTGTCGCTGGAACGCCTCGCCGTCATCGTGATCGTGCTCGGCGCCACCTCGCTCCTCGCCGGATTCCTGCTCGTCTCGCTGGGCACGGGGTCGGTCCTCGGCCCGCTACGCAGTCTCCGCTGGGCCATGGAGGACGTCACGGACGGTACGCTCTCCCGGCGGGTGGTGGTCTACGACGGCACGGAACTCGGCGAGCTCCAGCGCGGGTTCAACCGGATGGCGGCCGGGCTCCAGGAACGCGAACGGCTCCGGGATCTGTTCGGCCGCCACGTGGGTCGCGACGTCGCGGAGGCGGCCGAGGAGCGGGACCCCGAACTGGGCGGCAGCGCCTCCCAGGTCGGCGTCGTCTTCGTCGACATCATCGGGTCCACGGAGATGGCGGTGCGGTCCGAGGCCTCGGAGGTGGTGGACGTCCTCAACCGGTTCTTCCGGGTGGTCGTGGAGACGGTCGAGGAGTACGACGGCGTCGTGGACAGCTTCCTCGGCGACGCCGCGCTCGTGGTGTTCGGTGCGCCGCGGGCGATGGACGACCCGGCGTCCGCCGCACTGGCCTGCGCCCGGGTGCTCGGCGAGCGGCTGCCGGCC
>NZ_JAALEA010000202.1 GCF_014145145.1 Dietzia cercidiphylli | reverse complement strand
CCGTCCTGGTCGCACCGATCGGCGCCGCGGGCCTGGTGCGCCGCGACGCCGACGTCCACATCGGGCGCGCCGCGGCCGAGCGCGGACTGCCGTACATCCTGTCCTCCCAGGGCTCGTCGCCGATGGAGGCCACTGCCGCGGCGATGAAGGACGGGCCGCGCTGGTTCCAGCTGTACTGGAGCAGGGACGAGCAGCTTGTCGACAGCTTCATCTCCCGGGCGGAGGCCGCGGGCGCCGGGGCGCTGGTCGTCACCCTCGACACCACGACGCTCGGCTGGCGGCCGTGGGATCTCGACCTGGGATCGCTCCCGTTCACGAGGGGGGTCGGGATCGCCCAGTACACCTCCGACCCCCGCTTCGCCGAGATGGTGGCCGACCGGGTCGCGCGTGAGGCCGCCGCCGGCGCCGGCACGGACCCCGACGCGGTCAAGGTCACGCCGAAGGCCGTCGTGACGCTGCTCGAGATGGCCCGGAACCACCCGGGCGCGTTCCGCAGGAACCTCACCGCCCCCGAGACCCGCGCCGCCGTCCAGACCTTTCTCGACACGTTCTCCAACCCGGCGCTGAACTGGGACCACATCGCCACGCTGCGGGACCGGACGCGACTGCCGGTCGTCCTCAAGGGCGTCCTGCACCCGGAGGACGCCCAGCGGGCCTTCGACATGGGCGTCGACGCGGTCATGGTCTCCAACCACGGGGGCCGCCAGGTGGACGGGTCCATCGGCACGCTGGACGCCCTCGTGCGCATCCGCGAGGCCGTCGGCCCCGAGCCGACCCTGCTGCTGGACTCCGGCATCCGCAACGGCACGGACGTGGTCAAGGCCATGGCGTGCGGCGCGGACGCCGTGACGATCGGCCGGCCGCACATCTACGGGCTCGCCATCGCCGGGCAGCGGGGGGTGGGCGAGGTGCTCGACAACCTGCTCGCGGAGATCGACCTCACGCTGTCCCTGTGTGGCGCGAGCTCGTGGGACGACGTGGACGCCTCGCTCCTGGCCTGAGGCGGACGCCGCTCTTCCTGTCCATCCGCCGCTGCTCCCGGCCACCCGCCACTGCTCCGGCCACCCACCGCCTCGCGGTACGCCTGACGGAAAAGACCCTCGGTCTCCGCGATACTGCTCGCAGGCGTCGGCACCCTGCCCGCCCCCAGACCGACCGCGAGGACCTCGATGCGTGACCCCGAACTGTCCGTCCTGCTCACCGTCTACCACGCGATCGCGCCCTCGCAGCTCCGCGATGCCCTGGACAGTGTGCACGCGCAGACGGTTCAGCCGGCTGAGGTGATCGTGGTGGAGGACGGTCCCCTGCCGCCCGCGCTGCGTGAGGTCCTGGACTCCACCCCGGACCTGCAGCGGTTCGCGCTACCCCAGAACCTCGGCGCCGCCGCGGCGTCCCAACGCGGGTTCGACGAGGTCCGGACCAGCTGGGTCGCCCGCCAGGACGCCGACGACATCTCCCTGCCCGAGCGGTTCGAGCGGCAACTCGACGCCGCCCGCACGCTCGGGGTGGACGTCCTGGGTTCGGCGATGCTCGAGTTCGACACCGACCCGGAGCACCCGAAGGCCATGCGCGCCCTGCCCACCGAGCACGAGGACATCGCCCGCTACGCGCGCATCAACAACCCGGTCAACAACCCGTCCCTGCTGGCCCGCACCGACGCCATCCGCGCCGTCGGCGGGTACCGCCACGTGCCCTACCAGGAGGACTACGACCTGATGATCCGCCTGATCGGCGCGGGCTACCGCCTGCACAACCTGCCCGAACCGCTGGTGAAGTTCCGCGTCACTGATGCTCAGTTCTCCCGTCGCAAGAGCCGCCAGCTCACGGCCTCCGAGCGCACCATTCAACGCACCCTCCTCGACGCGGGCATGATCTCCCGTCCCCGCGCCGTGGCCAACTACCTCGCCCGCAACGCCTACCGGCGTCTGCCCGCCCCCGCCATGAACGCGGCCTACCGACGGATCTTCCACAGCTGACCGACCCCGCTCCTGACACGGGTGTGCCCCCTCACCGCAATCGGCGAGGGGGCACACGCGTAGTGCCGTCGAGCACGCTCAGATGATCGGCACGCCGTCCCGCTTGGCCTCGGCGGCCTCCCTGATGAAGGCTCCTACCAGGACGGCCAGGACGCCGGCCACGATCACGGGCCAGATCAGGACGTAGATCGTCAGAAGTATCGGTGTCATCTGCAGTTCCTCTCCTAGACGCGGACGACGTCGTCGTCGTCATCGTTCTTGTTCTCGGCCGTGTTCCGGGCGTCGGCGTCGGCGAGCTCCTCCGCCACCGCGTCGGTGTCGTAGTCGGCGGTGGCCAACGCGATCTCGTCGAAGTCGTAGTCCATCGAACTGCGGTACGACATCGCCACGCAGACGATCGTGCTGACCGCGTACGCGACGAGTGAGGCCGTGAGCGTGTCGTAGTCACGCAGGAAGCCGAGGATGAACGGCGCGCTGCCGAGGGCCGCGACGACAGCCACGACGAGCGCCGGCCTGAGTCCCAGGAAGCCGAACACCATCAGGCCCAGGACCACGCCCACACCCACCACGGCGAGCGCCTCGACGGCGTATGCGAGCACGCCGGAGTCCGGGATCAGCCCGAAGCGAGTGGGCAGGAAGACCGCCAGGGCGACCAGCACGGAGACGGTGAAGGCCGAGTTGGTGACCTTCTTCCAGTAGAAGCTCGCGATCACCGGGAAGACCAGTGCGCCCCACAGCGCGCCCACGAACACCAACAGATCGAGGATGTTGAACCGGATGTTGGCGAAGAACAAGGCGGCCACCGTGGCCAGGACCATGGTGATCCGGCCGACGATGAGCATCACCCGGGGGTTGGGCACCGTGCCACGGCCGCGCATGCCCTGCCCGTACAGGTCGCTCATCGCGATCGACGACATCGCGGACAGGTCCGAGTCCGCGGTGGAGGACAGCGAACCGATGATCATGATGAAGAACACCGCCACCAGGACACCGGGCAGGTACTCGGCCGCCACCTGGGGAAGCACGTTGTTCGGGTCGCCGTCGACGGGATCGATCCCCGCGTAGAGGGCGAGCACGCCGACCATGCCGATGCCGATGATCGTGGCGCCGTACCCGATGGTCGCCGTGATGAAGGTCGGCCTGATCAGGTCCTCGCGGACCGCGAACAGTCGCTGCGCGATGGTCTGGTTGCCGATCGCGTAGGCGAGGACGGCAGCGATGTACGGAGCACCCTGGTTGAGGAACGCATCCGAGGAGAAGAACGACTGCTGCTGCGGGGTCAGGTTCTGGGCCCCGGTGGTGAACAGGTCGACTCCACCGAGGAAGAAGAACATCGACGGCACGATGATGATCACCGCGCCGAGCATCGCCAGTACCTGCGCGAAGTCGGTGAGCACGGAGGCGCGGAAACCGGACCACAGCGTGTAGAGCAGGACGCCCGCGGCGATCACGATCACGCCCTGGATGAAGCTGAACGGGCTGAGCATCGAGATCAGCGCGCCGCCGGCGATGAAGTTCGACGTCAACGAGATGACGGAACCCAGGATATTGGATCCGGCCAGCATGAACTGGGAGGACCTACCGTGGCGGGCGAACATGACCTCCGCGAGAGTGTGCGCCTGCGGGGCGACCTCGCGGATGCGTTTACCGAAGGGATAGATGAACAGGATCATCAGGGCTCCCCAGAACCCGTAGTGGATCGGCCCTGAAATGCCGTAGAGGTATCCGGAGTTGACCGAGGCGTACATGGAGGACGCCCAGATCCACGTGGCGGTCATCGACGCGGCCGAGATCCCGAACCCGATCTTGTGGCCGGCGGTCATGAAACTGTCGGCGTTCTCTTTCCTCTTGGCGATCCGCGTGGACATGACCATGGTGCCGCCGTAGAACAACACCAGAAGTAGAACCACGGCCGTTGCGCTCAGCGCTGTAGAGCTCAGCAAATCTGCCCCTCTCCCTCTTCATTTGTCATGTGAACACGCTGAGCCTAGTGAATGCACCGCCTTAACGAAGAATCGACGTGGGGACGGCGTTGTGCGGATGGCCAAGTGCATGGAGCACTATCCGCGAAGTTCCGGGCCTCGACCAGGCTTTTGCTGGAGGAAATCCCCAAACGGCATGCAAACGGCATCGCACGCCCTCGCGCGCGGGTCGCGTGCTCGTCCCCACTCCACATCCGCTCGCCCGTCCACCCGCTCCACATCCGCTCGCCC
>NZ_JAALEA010000201.1 GCF_014145145.1 Dietzia cercidiphylli | reverse complement strand
TCAGATCCGCGCTTTCCGAAAGGCGTCCCAAACAGCCAGGCGCCGCAGGGGCAGGGCCAGGGGAGCGATGTCGTGTTTGAGCTCGAGCAGCTCACGCTTGAGCAGGTAGATCTGCTCGATGTCGACACGGGTGCGGGGGGCGAAGACGGCGGTCTCCAGGTCGTCGACGTCCCCACTCATCCCCTCGGCCACCTCGAGGTAGCTGTCCACCACCCGGTCGGCCACGGCGTGCATCACCGTCGACGGCCCCCGGAGCAGCCTCTCGGGCGCGCTCTCGAGCTCCGCGCGGATGTCGGCGAGGCCGGTGAAGTCCCCGTGACGGACGGTCACCACGAAGTCGCGGCCCAGGACCACCATGACCTCACCGGTGGAGACGATGTCGTTGGTCTCGGTGATCGACTCGTGCTCGAGGTACCTGACCGTCGACATGTTGAGGACCAGGGAGTCGTCGTAGGCCTCCAGTTTGGGCCGCTGCCGTCCGCTGGCGGCGTCCTCGGAGATCAGCTCGTGGAGACCGAACTCCCTCGCCAGCGCCTCCATCTGGTGAGGGTCCGGGGCGTGGAGCCCGACCCACACGAACCCCCGCCCGGCCTGTCGTACGTGCCGGATCGCGGCCCGGTGGGTGAAGCGCCCCGGGACACGGACGCCGTCCACGTAGACACCGCAGTCGACCACCGCGCGTTCGGTGGGAACGGTCAGCCGGGTGCGTGGGGGGAAGGGGCTGGCCGTGTCGTCCCGCCGTCTTCGGATACTCGGCACCAGCGCCCCCTCACTCATCACCATGACACTATCCGGCGCCGGGCCTCGACACGATGGGCGTTAGGGTTCTGCTGGGAGACTGGCGGACAGGTGTCGCACGACCGGGTGCGGACGTGGCGAGGAAGGACGTGGTCGAGTGCGGCGGACGGGGGAGCGGGCCGGGGTACGCGGACTGGCGATCGCCGGGGTTGCGGTGGTGGCACTGACCGGATGCCAGGCGCAGTCGTCGATCGTCCCCGCCCACGAGTCCGATCCGGTCGTGGTGATCGAGACCGCGTCCTTCGGTGAGGCCGAGGTCGTCGGCCACATCTACGGCAACGCCCTGTTGAGATCGGGCTCCCGGGTCACTCTGCGTCCGCAGTCGGGAGACCAGGCCGAGGTCCTCGAGTCGGTGACGACGGGAGACGCCACGTTCACCATCGGGTTCACCGGGGAGTTGCTCCGCGCGTTCGATCCGGGCTCCACCGTGGTCGAGGCCGACGAGGTGTACACCGCGATGATGGCCGCCCTCCCCGAGGGGGTCATCGCAGCCGACCCGGCTCCCGCCGAGGACGCCCCCGTGTACGTGGTGACCCGGCACACCTCGGAGACGCGCGGTCTGCGGACCATGTCCGACCTCGCCGGACGCTGCGGGGAGTTCACACTGGGCGCACGCCAGGAGGCGCTCGCGGACCGTGCGCTCGCCACCGCGGTGGGTGGGACGTACGACTGCGGGTTCGGGCGGAGGGTGGCGCTGGGCCCGAACCCGCGCGCGGTGTTCGACGCACTGCGCGCGGGGGAGATCGGCGTGGGGCTGGTCCAGTCGACCGACCCGGTCCTGGATCCCGACGACATGGTGCCGCTGGACGACGACGAGGACGCCATCCTGGCCCAACACGTCGTCCCGGTGTTCCGCAAGGGCTCACTCTCCGAGGACCAACTCGCCCTGGTCAACCGGATCAGCGGCGAGCTGACCACGGAGGACGTGCGGGAGCTCCTGCTCGGGGTGGAGTTCGGCACCTCCACCCCGACCGATCTCGCCAACTACTGGCTGGACTCGCACGACTACTGAGCCACGGGCGCACGGGACCGGCCCCGGGCGCACGGGACAGGCCCCGGGCGATCGCCGCCGGGGGGCGCGGAGACCCGCGCCTACCCCGTGGCCGCGATCAGGAGAACGCCTCGTCCACGAGCGCCTTCTGCTCGACCGCGTGGACCTTGCTCAGGCCGGTCGACGTGGCGGCCATGGCCCGTCGAGACACCCGCTTGAGCGGCGGGAACTCCGGGATGACCTCCGGCAGGTTGAGTGCGAGGAAGCTCCACGCGCCCTGGTTGGCCGGTTCCTCCTGCACCCACCGGACCTCGGTGAGGTTCGGGTAGTGGCTGAGCGCCTCGCGGAGGCGACGGAACGGGATCGGGTGGATCTGTTCCAGCCGGACGATCGCGACGTCGTCGTGGCCTTCCTTCTCCTGCTGTGCCGCCAGCTCGTAGTAGAGCTTGCCCGAGACCAGGAGCATGGTCTTGACCTTCTCCGGGTCCTTGCCACCGTCGACGAAGGTGGGATCGTCGAGCACCGAACGGAACTTGCCCGAGGTGAAGTCGGCGAGGGCGCTGACGGCCTTCTTGTTCCGCAGCATCGACTTGGGGGTGAAGACGATCTGGGGGCGCTTGATGCCGTCGGTGGCGTGGCGACGCATGAGGTGGAAGTAGTTCGCCGGGGTCGACGGTTGCGCGACCGTCATCGACCCCTCCGCGCACAGCTGCAGGAAGCGTTCCATGCGCCCTGAGGTGTGGTCCGGGCCCATGCCCTCGTGGCCGTGCGGCAGGAGCAGGGTGACCGAGGACTTCTGACCCCACTTGGCCTCACCGGAGGAGATGTACTCGTCGATGATGGTCTGGGCACCGTTGACGAAGTCGCCGAACTGCGCCTCCCACAGGACCAGCGCCTCCGGGTCGCCCACGGAGTAGCCGTACTCGAACCCGACACCGGCGTACTCGGTGAGCGCGGAGTTCCACACCTCGAACCGGCCGTCGGCCTCGTCGAGGTTCTGCAGCGGCGAGTAGGGCTCGGCAGTGGTCTTGTCGACCACCACCACGTGCCGCTGCGTGAAGGTGCCGCGCTGCGAGTCCTGGCCGGCCAGGCGAACGGTCCGGCCCTCCATGACGAGCGAACCGATCGCGAGCAGCTCGGCGAACGCCCAGTCGATGTTCCCGTTGTAGGCCATCTTCTGGCGCGCCTCGTAGACCGGCTTGACACGCGAGTGGATGTGGAAGTCCTCGGGCAGGTTGCCGAAGGCGTCGCCGATCGCGTGGATGACCGACTCGTCGACCGCGGTCACCAGACGCTTGGGCAGCGGCTGGTTCGGCAGGATCGACTCGGATGCCTTGACCGGGTGCTTCTCGAGTTCGCGGACCTCGTTGAAGACCCGCTCGAGCTGGCCCTGGAAGTCGCGCAGGGCGTTCTCGGCCTCCTTCTCGGTGATGTCACCGCGACCGACGAGATCGTCGGTGTAGGACTGGCGGACGCTCTTCTTGCCGTCGATCACCTCGTACATCCGGGGCTGCGTCATCGACGGGTCGTCGGCCTCGTTGTGGCCGCGGCGGCGGTAGCAGACGAGGTCGATCACGACGTCCTTCTTGAACTGCTGGCGGAAGTCCATCGCCAACCGCGCCACCCGCACACACGCCTCTGGGTCGTCACCGTTGACGTGGAAGATCGGGGCGCCGATCATCTTGGCGACGTCCGTGGAGTACTGGCTGGACCGACCGGCCTCGGGGGCGGTGGTGAATCCGATCTGGTTGTTGACGACGATGTGGATCGTCCCGCCGGTGCGGTACCCGTCGATCTGGGACAGGTTGAGCGTCTCCGCCACCACCCCCTGGCCGGCGAAGGCCGCGTCACCGTGGAGCATGAGTGGGACGACCGGGTACTCGGCACGCCACTCCGGGTCCTCGATGAGGTCCTGCTTGGCCCGCACGATCCCCTCCAGGACGGGGTCGACGGCCTCGAGGTGCGACGGATTGGCGGTGAGCGAGACCTTGATCTCGTTCTCCCCGAACATCTGGTACTGGATGCCCTCGGCGCCGAGGTGGTACTTGACGTCACCCGAGCCGTGGGCGGCCGAGGGGTCCATGTTGCCCTCGAACTCGGTGAAGATCTGCCGGTAGGGCTTGCCCACGATGTTGGCCAGGACGTTCAGGCGGCCGCGGTGCGGCATGCCGATCACGACCTCGTCGAGCGCGAACTCGGCGGCCTCGTCGATGACCGCATCCATCATCGGGATGACCGACTCGGCGCCCTCCAGGGAGAAGCGCTTCTGTCCGACGTACTTGGTCTGCAGGAAGGTCTCGAACGCCTCCGCCGCGTTGACCTTGGACAGGATGTACTTCTGCTCGGCGACCGTCGGCTTGTCGTCGACACCCTCGAGTCGTTCCTGGATCCACTGGCGTTGTTCGTTCTCGAGGATGTGGGTGTACTCGATACCGATCTTGCGGCAGTACGCCGCGCGCAGCGCAGACAGGACGTCGCGCAGGCGCATCTTGTCCTTGCCGACGAACCCACCCACGGAGAACTTGCGGTCCAGGTCCCAGAGCGTCAACTCGTGGGAGTTGACGTCGAGGTCCGGGTGGAAGGTGCGGCGACGCTTGGCGTGCCGCCCGTCCAGGGGGTCGATATCGGCCATGAGGTGGCCGCGGTCGCGGTAGGCCGCGATCAGCTCGAGGACCCGGGCGTCCTTGTCCACGCGCGGGTCGGTGATGTCCTGACGCCACCGGACGGGCTCGTAGGGGATGCCGAGGACGTCGAAGATCTCGTCGTAGAACTCGTCGGCGAGCAGGAGACGGTGGATCTCGCGGAGGAACTCCCCGGATTCCGCACCCTGGATGATCCGGTGGTCGTAGGTCGAGGTGAGGGTGGTGATCTTGCCGATGGCGTTGTTGGCCAGCTGCTCGTCGCTGGCACCCTGGAATTCGGCCGGGTACTCCATCGCACCGACACCGAGGATCGTGCCCTGCCCCACGGTCAGTCGCGGCACAGAGTGGACGGTGCCGATCCCGCCGGGGTTCGTCAGCGAGATGGTGACCCCCGAGAAGTCCTCCATCGTCAGCTTGCCGATGCGGGCGCGGGAGACGATGTCCTCGTAGGCGTCGAGGAAGCCGCGGAAGGTCAGTTCCTCGCAGTTCCTGATGGCGGCCACGACCAGGGTGCGCCCCGCCTTGGTCTTCATGTCGATCGCCAGGCCGAGGTTGATCCCGTTCGGGGTCACGACGTTGGGCTTGCCGTCGACTTCCTCGAAGTGGTTGTTCATGTTCGGGTAGGACTTGATCGCCTGCACCATCGCGTACCCGATGAGGTGGGTGAAGGAGATCTTGCCGCCGTGCGTCCGCTTGAGGTGGTTGTTGATGACAACGCGGTTGTCGATCATGAGCTTGGCCGGAATCGCACGGACCGAGGTGGCCGTGGGCAACGTCAGCGACGCGTTCATGTTCTTGACGATCGCGTTGGCCGGGCCGCGCAGGACCTTGTTCTCTGCTTCCTCGGGCGGCGTGTACTCGGGCCGCGTGGTCCGCTTGGCGGCGGGTGCCTCCGACGTGCCACGCGAGCTCGGCGTCCGCGCGGGGGCCGGCACACCCCGCCCGCGTGCCTTGCTCTTCGGGGAGCTCTCGGCCGTGGGCTTGGCGGCCACGTCCTCGGCTGACGACTCGGGAGACATGTCCGCGACGGTCAGCTCCGAGGTCTTCTGGGTGTTCGCGTCGGGGGTGGCGTTGTCGCCCCCGGACTTCTCGTCGGAGACCTTCTTGCCGCTCTTGCCGGCACTCTTCTTCTCTCCACCGGTCTTGCCACCACTGGTTTTCCCACCAGTCCGTGCGTCACCCCCGTCCGCAGCCGGACCGGCACCGGACGAGCCGTTCGACGCACTCCGACCGCTCACGGCCGCGGCCCCGGGGTTCGCGTCGAAGAACTCGTGCCAGGATTTATCCACGGAGGACGGGTCCTTGGAGAACCGCTCGTACATCTCGTCGACGAGCCACTGGTTCTGTCCGAACTGTGAGACGGTGTTGCTCACGATGTTGTGGTGCCTTCCTGATCTGTGGTGGGTTTCACACGCAATGAACCCAGGCTAGACCTTCTGCGCGTTCTCGGCCTTCCGATCTCACCTGACAGGGGGATGCGGTGCACTCGACGCACGGGGGTCAGGTCGAGGGCCAGCTGTCCGGAGGGGTCCCGAAGGTGGTCGCCGCCGCCTTCACGACGGTCCGACCCAGCCGTCGGTTCCCCCAGCCTCCCACCGCCGCGCCGATGCCCGCGGGGGCGAGCTTGCCCATGGCGAGGGTCGCCCGCTTCACCGCGAACTTCCGGGCGAACCGGGACACCATCCGACGATTGACCTCCTTCAGACCCGGGAGCCCCAGCGACCTTCCGGCGAGCGACCCGCCGGCGGAGGCCCCGCCGCTCGTGCTGACCGCGTTGGCCAGGATCGCGGTGCCCGACGCCCCGAGCATGACGGTCATCACGAGCAGCTCCTCGTGCTCGCCGACCCTCACGTCCACGCCGTGGACCTCCGCGACGGCCAGGGTGTAGAACGCGGCGGCCTCGATGAACACCAGCGACTCGGCGCCGATCGCGCCGAACGCGACGATGGTGCCGACCCCGGGGACGGCCGCCGTGGCGCCCACGGCCGCGCCGGACGCGGTGACGGCGCTCAGGAAGCGGGAGTCGAGCCGGTCGCGGATGCGCGCGGGACTCTCATCCGGATGGTTCTCGCGGAGCTTGCGGACGTAGGCGCGCGCGGCCCCGGCCTGGCTCCGTATCGCCTTCCGGAGGGCCCCTGTGGCGATTCCGGCGAGTGGACCGGAGACGTCGGTGTCGGCGGGGACGCGTTCTGGCACGGGATCTCCTCGAGGGTGTTCACGACAGGGTCGGCTGCCCTTGTCCGTCACTCCACGGTACGGAGGATCACGTGGTCCCGCCTCCTACGGGAGGACCTGTTCGGTGTACTGGTTCGCGAAGACCCGGTCCGGGTCCAGTCGGTCCCGCACGGCGACGAAATCGTCGAAGTGTCGGATGGTGTCGGACAGGTCGGCAGCGGTCCGGGTGTGCATCTTCCCCCAGTGGGGTCGACCGTCCGCGGCGAGGAAGATCTCCTCGGCCGATCGGAAGAGCTCGGTGTGGTCCATCAGGTGGAACTGGTGGACCGCGATGTAGCAGACGTCCCGCTGGTGGGCGGTCGACATCCACACGTCGTCCGCGGCGGCGAACCGCACCTCGACGGGGAACGGCGTGACGATGCCGGAGCGGTCGATCATGTCCCGGAGGTCCCTCACCACGGCCGCGGCCGCGGCCACCGGCACCGCGTACTCCATCTCGCGGAAGCGGACCCGTCGTGAGGAGGCGAAGACCCGGTAGCTGCGATCGGTGTACGCGCGGGCCGACATCGCCCGGGCCGCGAGGCGGTTGATCCGGGGTGTCAGCGAGGGCCGACGGGCGGCCGTCCGGCACAACGCACCGAACGCCTCGTTGGCCAGGAACTCCTCGCCCACGAGCTCGCGTAACCTGCCCAGGGGCTGCAGCTCGGTGTCGCCCGGAAGCCGGGTGTGGCGTTTGACGGTCACGGCGTCGGTGTGGGGGAACCAGAAGAACTCCGCGTGGTCGGCCGAGCCCGCGAAGCCCTCGAGATCGGCGAGCGCGGCGGTCAGGGTCCACGGGTGTTCCTCGGCGCTCAGCGCGAACGCCGGCACGCAGTGGATCGTCATCTTGGTGATGATCCCGATCGCACCGATCCCGAGTCGCGCCGCCTCGAACACCTCAGGATTCGTCTCGCGGGAACAGTTCAGGACGGAACCGTCGGCGGCGACGAGCTGCAGACCGACGACGGTGGCCGGCAGGCCGACAGCGTGCCGACCCGTGCCGTGGGTCCCCGTCGACACCGCGCCGGCGAGCGACTGTTCCGCGAAATCCCCGAGATTCGGTTGCGCGAGTCCCAGGTCCCACAGAAGAGGGCCGAGCCGGTGCAGTCGCGTGCCCGCCCAGACGGTCACGTCAGCCCCGTCGACGTGCCCGTCTGGGGCGCGGGTCGGGACGATCGACTCGATCCCCGTCAGGTCGTCGAGTGAGATCAGGACCCCGTCCGTCGCCGCGGCCGGGGTGAAGGAATGTCCGGCGCCCACGCACTTGACCCGGGTGCCCCGGTCGGCGGCGGTGCGCACGATGTCCGTGACCTCCGCGACGGTCGTGGGGTCGCACCGGCCGGACGGCGAGGCGATGACGTTTCCGGCCCAGTTCTGCCACGGTGTGGTCGAGGTCGTCATGGCTGCCGAGATTACCCCCCGCTTCACCGTCGAAGGGGGGCAACCTGGACGACAGACCTGACCGCGGGGCGGTGCCCTGTGCGATCCGGGGACGAAGTGTGCCCGCCGCAGGGTCGTCGTCGTACCATGGACGGGTGACCAGACGCCTCCCATCCGATCAGCGCAGAGCGCAGCTCCTCCGGGCCGCCCTGGAGATCGCCGAACATGACGGGTTGGGCGCGGTGACCGTCCGCGGCGTCGCGGAGCGGGCCGGCGTCTCCCTCGGTGTCGTCCACTACTGCTACACGGATAAGGAAGAGCTCCTCCGTGAGGTGATCGGTGCGGTCAACTCGGAGGTGCACCAGGCGGCACGGGCGTTCATCAACGTCGACTTCGACTCCGGCGCCATGGGCAGGGAGGGTCTGCGACGGAGGTTGTACGAGGCCATCGACCTGATCTGGGCCGTCATCTCCGCTTCTCCCGACCGGCAGCTCCTCACCTACGAGATCGTCTCCTACTCGCTGCGTACGTACGGGACACCCGAGATCGGCCTGGCCCGCCACCAGCAGGAGTCCAACGAGGAGATCATCCGCTCGGTGCTCGGGCGGACCGCCCAGTCCGCGGGTATGCGCTGGGGTATGGGCCTCGACGACATGGTCCGTGTCGTGGAGGCCACGGTCGCGGGCATCGGTCTGCGCTGGCAGATCTGCCGGGACGACGACGAGGCGATCGCCCTTCTCCACCGGGCGGTCGACCTCGTGGTGGCGGACGCGCATCCGCTCGACGGTGAGTAGGCCGGTGTCCGGACCCGGCACCGACGCCGTGGACGCCGTGGACACGGCCACCGCCGGACTGGACGCGCCGCTCGCCGCGCTGCACCTGCCCACCCTGCGGGCGAACCTGGCCGACCTGCGGCGACGAGCAGGCGGGACGCGGATCCGGATCGCCAGCAAGTCCGTCAGGTCGCGCGGGGTGCTCGAGGAGGTCCTCGGTCCGGGGCTCCGGGGTGACGACTCGGTACGCGGCATCATGGCCTATTCGCTCACCGAGGCCCTGTGGCTCGTGGACGCGGGGTGCGACGACGTCCTGCTCGGGTACCCCACGGTCGACCGCGCGGCGCTCGCGCGACTGGGGGCGGATCCGGCCGCGCTCGACGCGGTGACCCTGATGGTCGACGACGAACGCCAGCTGGAGATCGCCCGCGAGTCGGGTGCCGGTGGGGCGAGGGTGTGCGTCGACGTGGACGCCTCGCTCCGGTTCGGACCCCTCCACCTGGGCGTCAGGCGGTCCCCGCTCCGGGGCCCCGCCGACGTCGAGCCGCTGGTCCGTCGAGCCGTGGCCTCGGGCTTCCGGGTGGTCGGTGTGATGTTCTACGAGGCGCAGGTCGCCGGCGTCCCCGACGACGTCAGGGGTATCGGCGTGGTCAAGGCGCTGTCGATGCGCCGTCTGCTCGCGATCCGGGGGGCCGTCGCCGGAGTGGTCGCCGACGTCACCGGGGAGCGACCCGAGATCGTCAACTCGGGTGGCTCCGGTTCGATCGCCGAGAGCGCCGCGGATCCCGCCGTCACCGAGGTGACCGCCGGGTCGGGTCTCTTCGTCCCCGGGTTGTTCGACCGCTACCGCTCGTTCACACCGCGACCCTCGCTGTTCTTCGCCCTGCCGGCGGTCCGGACCCCGGCCCCCGGCCTCACGACCTTCCTCTACGGGGGGTACGTGGCCTCCGGGGTGCCGGGGCCGGATCGGCTGCCCGTCCCCGCCCGCCCCACGGGGTTGCGGTACCTGGGCAGGGAGGGCGCCGGAGAGGTGCAGACCCCCGTGCGAGGGGAGGTGGCGATAGGCGACCGCGCCTGGTGGCGCCACGCGAAGGCGGGAGAGGTCTGCGAGCGGTTCGACACGCTCCACGTGGTGGACGAGACTGCACAGGGACCAGCGGTGGTGGATCGCTGGCCCACCTACCGTGGGGAAGGGATGTGCTTCGGATGACGGACACCGTGCCGATGACCGACGAGATGCGGGAACTCCTGCACTCCGAGGCCGTCTCGATCACAGCTGACCTGGTGTCCATCGACTCGACCAACACCGGCGACCCCGCCACGATCGGCGACGGTGAGACCCGCGTGTGCCGACGTATCGCGGAGTACCTGGACGAGGTGGGGATCCCGAGCGAGTTGGTGGAGTCCGTGCCCGGTCGCGGAAGTCTGTTCGCCCGTGTCGACGGGTCGGACCCGGCCGCCGGCGGACTGGTCGTGCACGGGCACGTCGACGTGGTCCCCGCGGTCGCAGAGGACTGGTCGGTCCCGCCGTTCGCGGGTGAGATCCACGACGGCTGGCTCTACGGCCGTGGAACCGTGGACATGAAGAACATGATCGGCATGATGCTCGCCGTCGTGCGCCACTACCGCCGTGAGGGCATCGTCCCGCGCAGACCCCTGTTGCTCGCCTTCTTCGCCGACGAGGAAGCCGCCGGGACGATGGGGGCGCGGTGGGTGGTGCGGGAACGTCCCGACATCTTCGACGGCATGACCCACGCACTCAGCGAGGTCGGGGG
>NZ_JAALEA010000200.1 GCF_014145145.1 Dietzia cercidiphylli | reverse complement strand
GCCCGGAGCCCGGTTCCTGCGACGCCCCGGCGGCACGGCTGGTGCCGGCGCGCGTCGACCGCGGTCGCACGGCCGACACCTCGGACCACCCGGTGGGTGGCACGGGGGTGCGGCGGTGGAGTCCGTACCAGCCGGCGAGCATGGCGACGCCCATGAGGAACCCGGCCCCCACCACGAGGCTCTCCCCGGAACCGCCGAAGGTGGGTGCGCTGAGGAGGACGACGACGACGAGGACCGCGGCCGTGATCCGGGAACCGGATGCCCGGCCCTTCCCGATCAGCGCCTCCCCCTTGGAGACCTCGTCTCCGGCGGAGCGCAGGAGCAGCCACATCAGTGCGTACAGGAACACCCCGGCCCCGCCCCAGAGGGCGGCGATGACGAAGGCGATGCGGAAGAGGACGGGGTCCACCCCGTAGCGACGGCCGAATCCGCCACAGACGCCGGCGATCTTGGCGTCGTCCGGGGTCCGGACGGGTCGGGTCCGCCACAGGGAGCGGAGCTCTGATGGGACGTCGTGGGTGCTGGTGCTGGACATGACTCCATCGTGGTGGGCCGGCCGTGTTTCCACATCGGGGGCCGACCCTGATATTCGACCCTGAGAGCACCCGGCGGGGATGATGGCGGCATGGTCGACACCGTCGTGGGATTCCTGAGCTCGGACGACCCTCTGCGGTTCTTCGGTGTGACGATGGTCGGCGTCAGCGGACGCACCGTCCTCAAAGTGCTCCTCAGCGTGGCGCTGCTGGTGGTGCTGTCGCTGTTCAACTCCGCGTCGCGCACGATCATGCGGACGGTCACCGGCCCCGCGGGATCCGCATCCAGATTCTGGACCAAACAGGGTCTCCAGCTCCTCACCGCGGTCGTGGCCGTGCTGGGTCTCTTCTCTATCTGGGTGACGCCGGGGACCGACCTGACCGTGGGGATCGGGCTCGTCACCGCGGGGCTGGCCTTCGCCCTGCAGAAGGTCATCGCGAGTCTCGCGGGGTACTTCGTCATCCTCCGGGGCAGGGTCTTCGCCGTCGGTGACCGGATCGCCGTCGGGGAGGTGCGTGGCGACGTGATGTCACTCGGCTTCCTGCGGACGACCGTCATGGAGATGGGGGCCCCGTCGTCCATGACCGGATCGGAGACCGGGAACTGGGTACCGAGCCGCCAGTTCACCGGGCGGGTGGTGACCGTGTCCAACGGCGTGATCTTCGACGAGGCCGTCTTCAACTACTCCCGCGGCTTCCCCTTCCTCTGGGAGGAGATCTCGGTCAACCTCCCCTTCGACGTCGATCTGCGCGCTGTGGACGAGATGTTCTCCGCGTGCGCCGAGCGGCACACGCGCCGACTCAGCGACGAGGCGATGGCGAGTATGCAGCGGATGAGCCGCGTCTACGCGGTCGACGTCCGCGAGTTCGGACCGCAGGTCTTCGTCTCCCTCCAGGAGGACTGGATCCTCGTGACCGTCCGCTTCGTCGTCGGCAGTCACGGGGCGCGGGCGGTCAAGGACGCCATCTCACGTGACCTGGTGGCCGGGCTGAAGGAACTCGGGATCACTCCGGCGAGCGTGGCCTACGACATCCGTGCGGTGGGCGGGCCCCCTCCCGGGACGGACGAACCGGGGGAGATCCCCGATACCTCTCGGGGTCGTGATCTGTGACCATTGCGGGTATGAGTGAGAACGCGACCGATCAGGTATCGGCACCCGCGCCGCGACCGCCGGTCGCTCCACGGCGGCCCATGACCGCCGTGCAGCCTGCCGGCTTCCGGTGGTATCCGCCGCTGACCAGGATCTCCGACGGGTCCGTCGTCGCCGGCGTGTGCGCGGGGCTCGCGGCCCACCTGGGGGTGCGGGTCACCCATGTGCGCCTGGCGATGGTGCTGCTCGCCACACTGTCCGGCGCGGGTGTGCTGTTCTATTCCGCCCTGTGGGCTCTGACCCCGTCGGCGCGGGCGCAGGAGGGGACCGCCTCCGCGGACGCGCGGGAGCGGCGGCGTGGCATGGCCCTCGCGGTCGTGGCGATGGTGGGGTCGGTGCTGTCGTTCATGGTGACCACCGCGACGGGGCTGCACGTGATCGTGCCCGTCCTCATCGTGGCGCTGGGGGCCGGGCTGGTCTGGCAGCAGTACGACGGCGGGGGGCGGGTGGCTCCCCGGTCCGTCTTCGACTGGGCCAGGGTCACCACCGGTGCCACCCTCGTCGTCGTCGGTCTCGCCGTCGTCGTACTGGGGCAGGTCGAGTTGGCCGCCCTGCGGTCGTCCTTCCTGGCGGTGCTGGCGACCCTGGTCGGAGTGGTGCTGCTCAGCGTCCCCGTGGGGCTGCGGCTGTGGCGGTCCCTCGAGGAGGAACGTGCGGCCCGCATCCGTGAGGCCGAGCGCAGCGACATCGCCTCCCACCTCCACGACTCCGTGTTGCAGACGCTCGCGTTGATCCAGAAGCGATCCGACGACCCCGCCCAGGTGTCGCGGCTGGCCCGTCGGCAGGAGCGCGAGCTGCGGCAGTGGCTCTTCGGGGCCGGGTCGCGCATGTCCTCGGGTGCGGCCACCATCGCCGGGGCCGTCGAGGTGATCGTCGGGGACGTCGAGGACGCCTACGGTCTGCGTGTGGACCAGGTGGTGGTGGGCGGGGACGGCCCGGCGGGCGACGCCGAGGAGGCGGTGCTGGGCGCCGTCCGCGAGGCCCTGGTCAACGTGGCCAAGCACGCCGGCGTCGACACCGCTGACGTGTTCGTGGAGAACGACGGTCAGGTGCTCAGCGCCTTCGTCCGGGATCGCGGCTGCGGCTTCGACCCCGACGACGTGGGTGATGATCGACACGGGTTGTCCCAGTCCATCCGGCACCGTGTCGAGAGCAGGGGCGGCAGTGTGACGGTGCGCAGTACGCTCGGTCGCGGAACCGAGATCGGGATCGAGATGCCGCTGGAGGGCGAATGACGGACGAGCCGGTGGGTGGCGTCAGGGTGTGCCGGGTGTTCCTCGTCGACGACCACGCGGTGTTCCGCAGCGGTGTCCGGGCCGAACTCGCCGGCCAGGCCGGCATCGAGGTGGTGGGCGAGGCGGGGTCGGTGGCCGAGGCCGTCGCCGGCATCGGTCGGGTGCGGCCAGACGTGGTGCTGCTCGACGTGCACATGCCCGACGGTGGCGGGGTGGCCGTGCTACGCGCGGTGCTCGGGGCCGACCCGAGCGGCGCCTCCGACGCGTCCGGCACGACCGGTGCATCTGGTGCGTCCGACGGGTCCGACGCGCGCGTGTCCACCTTCCTCGCCCTGAGTGTCTCCGACGCCGCGGAGGACGTGATCGCCGTGATCCGAGGCGGGGCGCGCGGATACGTCACCAAGACCATCTCCGGTGGGGAGCTCGCCGACGCCGTGCGCCGCGTGGCCGACGGGGACGCTGTGTTCTCCCCGCGCCTGGCCGGGTTCGTCCTGGACGCGTTCGCCCGCGCCGCTCCCGGGCCGGAGGAGCGGGGTGAGCCCGTCCACGACCCCGAGGTCGACTCCCTCACTCCGCGGGAGAAGGAGGTGCTGCGGTTGTTGGCACGCGGGTACACCTACAAGGAGATCGCCGAGAAGCTGTTCATCTCGGTCAAGACCGTGGAGACGCACGCCTCCAACGTGCTGCGCAAGACCCAGCAGTCCAACCGGCACGCGCTCACCCGCTGGGCGCAGTCCCGACACCTGGACTGACGGGCGACGCCCCCCCACCCGGCGCGCCTGTTCGTCGGAAGAGCGTTCCACACACATCGCCCGGGAGTGGGGTGTGCGGAACACTCTTGGCGTTTTCGCCGGCCAGCTACCGTGGCGTAGTGAGCGAACCGCGCGACCTCCCCGTCTGCATCATCGGTGACTCCTTCGTGGCCGGGTACGGCGACGAGACCGGACGTGGATGGACCGCGCACCTGGTCGAGGAGGGCGCCGGGGTGGGCCTGAGCCTCCACACCACCGTCGCGGGGATCGGCGGGGACACCTCCGAGATGATCCTGGCCCGTTGGGACGAGGTCGACCGCCGACGGGCCGCGTTCCCGACCACGGCGGTGATCGCAGAGTTCGGCGTCAACGACGTGATGGAGCACGAGGGTGCCCTTCGCGTCGAGGAGGCGGGCACGGTCTCGGCGCTGCGGGGGATGATCGCCCGTGCTCCCGAGGGGCGGTTCCTGGTGGTGGGGCCGCCACCGGTCATGTGGGAGCAGGTCAACGAGCGGATCGCCGCCCGTGCCGCGGCCATGGCCGCGGTGTGCGCCGAGGCCGGGGTGCCGTTCGTGCCGACCTTCGATTCCCTGCGGCCCGGCGGGGCGTGGATGCGCGAGGTCACCGCCGGCGACGGGGCGCACCCCGGTCCGGCGGGGTACGAGGAGTTCGCCGGGGTCATCTCCGGCCCGGTGCTTGAGTGGCTGCGCTCCCTGCCGGACGTCGAGCCGGGCTAGCGGGAACTCTTCATGGCGGTTCTGATCGTCACGGACGGGTCGGTCTGCAGTTCGGCCAGACGGTCCGAGCCCATGGGCAGCAGCGCGATCCTCCCGCCGGAGTCGAAGTGCATCGCCCAGCCGTACGTCTTGGTCAACGGGGAGGTGCGCAGGCAGGGTTGGCCCTTGGAGAAGAACTGCTCGCGTTCGGCCGCGCGGTCGGCCTCCCCGATGCCCTTGCGAGCGCAGTGGACGTCGAAGAGCAGGTCGTCGCTCGTCCAGGTGTAGTCCGCACCCGAGAGCCTCTCGTACTGCAACTCGGCGATCGAGCGTTTCCCGGCCGGCGGTGCCGTGGCCGTCTCGGCCCTGGTGTCGGGTGCGGGCAGGATCAGTGTGTCGGTGTAGTCGGTGCTGTGCATGGCGCTCTTTCCTGTTCCCGTAGTGACCGCGATGGTGTTCTCTCCGTCGCGCCCGGGGTCGGTGGTCTCCGGTAATCTGAGTATCGCCGCACGCCCCGTACGGCGGCAGGAGGATGAATCATGACGAGTCCGCAGAACCCTGACCGCATCGGCCAGCATTCCGAGGAGCCCGCGGACAAGGCCCGGTATGACCACGACGACGCGGTCGCCGACGAGTGGGGCGACGAGTCGTTCCCGGCCAGCGATCCCCCCGCGACCCCCTGACTCAGCGCAGTATCTCGAACTGCTCCGACACCGCCCGCAGCGCAGACGCGCTGCGGGCGAACTGTTCGGTCTCGGTGGCGTCGAGTTCCAGCTCCACCACGCGCTGTACGCCGGTCCGGCCGATCACCGCGGGGACGCCGATGAAGATCCCGTCCTGGCCGTACTCGCCCCGCAGCAACGTGGAGACCGGTAGCGACACCTGTTCGTTGCGCAGGACGGCGCGCGTGATGCGGGCGAGCCCCATGCCGATGCCGTAGCTGGTGGACCCCTTGGAGTCGATGATCCGGTAGGCGGCGTCCCTGGTCTCCGTGAAGATCTGGGCCAGCCGTTCCCGCGTGGCCGGGTCCCCGTCGAGATCCCGACGCAGTGGCACCCCAGAGACGTTGGCCGACGAGAAGACCGGTAGTTCGGTGTCGCCGTGCTCGCCGATGATCGAGGCGTGCACGCTCATCGGGGCGACGTCGTAGTACTCGCCCAGCATGAACCGGAAACGCGCGGAATCGAGGATCGTTCCGGAGCCGATGACCTGCGCGGAGGGCAGGCCGGAGTAGCGCCACGAGGCCTGGGCGAGGATGTCGACGGGGTTGGTGGCCACGAGCAGGATGCCGTCGAAGCCGGTTGCCATGACGTCGCCGACGATCCCCTCGAAGATCGCCATGTTCCTGCCGACCAGGTCGAGCCGCGACTCACCGGGTCGCTGGGCGGCGCCGGCGCAGATCACCACCATCGTGGCGTCCGCGCAGTCCTCGTAGGTGCCCTCCGTGACGAGGGTGGGGGAGGGCGCCCAGACGACGCCGTGGTTGAGGTCCATGACCTCGCCGACCAGTTTGTCGTGGTCGATGTCGATGATGGATAGGTGGTCGGCCAGGCCCTGGTTGACGAGCGCGTAACCGTAGGCGATGCCCACGTCCCCGGCGCCGATGAGCACGATGCGGTTCCCGATGGAGGCCTTCATGCCCGCCAGGGTAGGTGCGCGGGGTGACCGCCGGGGCGACACCGGGTGAACGTCGGTCTCTCCCGCCGGGCTCTCACCCCCCACCCCCGGGCCGCCCGCTCTATCCGGCGGCCTCGAGCACGGCGCGGTGACGACGCTCGATGGCGACCCGGTCGTCGGCGTTACGGGTTGCCCCGAGGGCGTCGTCGCGGAGTTTCGTGGCGTGGCGGGTGACGACCGCCCGCCGGCCGGGGTCGTCGAGAACCCGCGCCGCGACGGCGAAGACTTCGAGCATCCGAATGCTGACTGCCGGAGCACCCGCACCGAACTGCCGCATCTGATCGAACATCGTGTCGACGAGTCCCCCGAAGTCCGAGGTGGCCGCGACGAGGCGGACCTCGCCGTCACTCGAGTGCACCCCGGTCGGCCACTCCCGGTCCTCGAGGGTGCACAGGGCGTCGCCGAAGCGGTCGATGACGTCGATCGCCGTGAACGGGTCGTTGGTGCTTGGGCTCAGCGCACGGGTGCCCACCTCGGCGAGCAGACGGACGGCGTGCTCGACGTCCTGCTCGCGGGTCCTGGAGGTGCCGACCGTGAGCCGGGAGTAGATGCCGTCGGGCAGGGTGGGCACGCCCTCGGCGATGGGGGAGTTGGGGTAGAGGTAGTCCCCCGGTCGGACCAGAAGTCGGATCACCGTCCCGGTCTCGACGGCGAGATCGACCAGCCCCTCGTGGTCCACCAGCTGCAGATACCCGCCCTTCTTCGCGGATAGTGTCTCCGCTCTCGCCCAGAACTCCGCGCCCGGCGGCGGTAGGACGTCCTGTTCCGGGTCCGTCTGCTCGGTGGCGGTGAGCAGGGAGGACCGGAGGTCTGCCGCGAGGAGGTTGACCACACGGGTGGTGTTGATCGAGCTGGTGACATGGCCGAGGAAGAACACGAGAGCAGCGATGCAGCAGAGCGCCAGGATGAGCGCCAGGGTGACGTTGTAGTGGGGGACGAACGGGTCTCCCTCGTCGCCGCCGGTGACCGTGCGCAGGCTGTAGAGGCTGAAGGCGAAGGTGGAGATGAACACACCTAACGTGACCTGGTTGCCGCGGTCCTCGGTGAAGTTCTGGAGCAGGCGCGGACCCATGGTGCCGGCGGCATAGGAGAGGGCGGCGATGGTGATGGAGAACACTGTGCCGCCGACTCCGATCGAGCTGCTCGCCACGGCGGCGAGGATGCTCCGGGAACCATCCACTCCTCCGCCGTAGAGCCAGGTGGGCGCGCCGTCGTTCGTTCCCGGATTGGTGGACAACCATGTCCCGAGCTGAGCGAGAGCCAGTGCGGCGAGGGTCATGACGGCGGGGAGGAACCAGAAGCGTCGGCTGATCTGGCGGAGTCGGAAACGCAGCCCGGCCATGGTTCTCCTCTCGATGGTGGACACAGCGTATCCGACCAGTCCGACGCCAGAACCTCGCTCGGCTATGTCGAACAGGTGTTCTTGCGCCGTGTCGTACCGATGGTGTTCACTGTGCTCGTAGTCGAAAAATAGTTCGATTGACGAGGTTGGCGGCGCGTCGTCCGGGACGGGAGGTTCTGATGATGGTAATGGGCACTTCTGCTGTTGATCTGTCTGACCTCGGCACGGCGGATCGTGTCGCGGAATTGCGTCGTCGCCTGGCTGCGATGCCGGGTGGGGGCCCGCCCGCGGCCGCGCGCTCGGGGGCACCCGTGACCGTACGTGCGGAAGGGTCTGCGACTGCGGTCGCGCCCTTTGATCCGGCCCCGGACGTGCCCGCCGCGGTGTCTTCGGATGCGGAGGCGTCCGGCGCGTCGGTTCCCGGCGTGGCTGCGCCGGGTTCCGTGGCACCCCTGT
>NZ_JAALEA010000001.1 GCF_014145145.1 Dietzia cercidiphylli | reverse complement strand
CGGCGACGACGTGCCACCCGCGGCCGGAGTAGAGCGCGGCCGTGGCGGCGCCGAGGCCGCCCCCGGCTCCGGTGATGACGACGACGGGGGTGTCCGAGGCGGAGGCGGAGGTCATACCGCCGACGGTACCGGCGCGGCGGGGCCACCGGCAGGGGCTTCGGCGCGGGAACCGGTGTATCGGCCCCGCCCGGTCAGGTACCGACGGCCAGCCCGAGCTTGCCGGCCAGACGGTCGATGTAGGCCAGCACCTCCTCCTCGGACCTGTCCGGGGTTCCGTAGACGAGCTCGTGCACCCCCAGCTCGCGGTACATCTCGATCTTCTCGGGGATCGGCTTGCCGTCGAGCACCACGATGTACGGCTCCCCCTCGCGACCGGCCTCCGCCCACAGCTCCCGCAACTGCCGGACGCTCCCCGCGATGTCCTGGGAGATCGGGGTGGTCATCCAGCCGTCGGCGCTGCGGCAGATCCACTTGAAGTTCTTCTCGTTGCCCGCGGCGCCGACGAGGGTGCGGGGACCACCCGCCTGGACGGTCTTGGGCCAGGCCCAGCTGGGACCGAAGTCCACGAACCGCCCGTGGTACTCGGCCTCGTCCCGGCTCCACAGTTCCCGCATGGCCTCGAGGTACTCGCGCAGCATGGTGCGGCGCAGCGAGGGCGGGACGTTGTGGTCCGCCATCTCGTCGAGGTTCCAGCCGTACCCCACCCCCAGCACCGTGCGGCCACCCGAGAGGTGGTCGACCGAGGCGATGGTCTTGGCCAGGGTGATCGGGTCGCTCTCGACCGGGATCGCGACGGCCGTGCCGAGGCGGATCGTCGAGGTGACCGAGGACACCGCGGCGAGCGCGACCCACGGGTCGAGCGTGCGGCTGTAGCGCTCGTCGGGCAGCTCGGCCCCACCGGTGCCCGGATGCGCGGCCTCGCGCCGGACCGGGATGTGGGTGTGCTCGGGGACGTAGAAGGCCGAGAACCCGGCGTTTTCCGCGGCCACGGCGGCCGTGGTCGGCCGGATCCCCCGATCGCTGGTGAACAGGGTGAGTCCGAATTCCATGGGCGCTCCTCGTGCGGTCGGGCCGCCGGCCGACACCTGACCAGACAGGTGTCCAGCGGCAGTTCCCGACAGACTAGCGCACGGCGGCCGCGATGGGCGGGCACTCCTCGCCCGGGGCGCAGTCGGCGGGATCACCCGGTGCGAGGTGCAACCGCTGCATGGTGTGGTCCGAGACGTAGCGGAAGATCTCGTTGCCCGGCGTGGTGTGCGACAGGGCGTCCGCCGCGAGCAGCATGACCGCTCCGGTCCACGTGCTCAGCTCCACCGGCCAGCGCTTGCCGTCGGCGAAGACCAGTCCGGTCCAGTAGGAGCCGTCGGTGTCCCGCAGGTGCTGCATGTTGGTGAACTGCTGGAGCGCCTGCTCGTGCCGCCCGGCGGCCTCGAGCGCGAGTACGAGCTCGCACGTCTCGGCACCGGTGACCCAGGGCCGGTGGTCCACACACCGGATACCCAGGCCGTCGACGACGAACCGGTCCCAGAGCGAGTCCAGCCTGTCCTGGGCCTGATCCCCCACCATCACCCCACCGAGGACCGGGTAGTACCAGTCCATCGAGAACTCCGTCTTGGGCGTGAACAACTCGGGGTGCGCCCGCAGGGCGTGTCCGAGGGAGTCGGCGGCGGCGTCCCAGTCCGGGGCCGTCCCCCCGAGCTCCTCGGCGATCGCCACGCCACACCGCAGGGCGTGGTGGACGCTCGACGAACCGGTGATGAGCGCCTCCTCACAGAAGCCCTCCTCACCGGCACCCCACCACATCTGACCGTCCGGGCCCTGGAACGTCAGGACCAGGTCGAGCGCCCTGCGCACCGTCGGCCACATGGACTCCAGGAATCCCGGCCGGGCGGTGACGAGGTGGTGGTGCCACACCCCGACCGCGACGTAGGCGCAGAAGTTGGAGTCGGTGTCCGCGTCGACGATCACGCCGTCCTGCCACCGCACCGGCCAGGAGCCGTCACCGCGCTGGGTGTCGCGCAGGAACCCGTACGCCTTCTCGGCGGCCTCCCACTGGCCGGCCACCGACAGGCCCATGGCCGACTCCACGTGATCCCACGGGTCGGTGTGCCCGCCCGTGAACCACGGGATCTCACCGTTCGGTCGCTGCACGGAGGCGATCCACTCGCCGGTGGCCCGCACCGCGTCGGCGTCGAGGACCCCCGGGACGCTGGGGACGGGACGGGACCGGTCTACGCCGGAGTTGGTGGTGAGCACGGACGATCAGGCCTCCGCGGGCTTGCGTAGGTAGAACACGATGGACTTGCCCATCACCGGGTTGAGCAGCTTCTCGGCGGTCCGGGTGACCCAGGGGCCCTTCATCAGGTCCCACACCAGAAGCTTGTGATAGGCCTTGGGCAGCGGGTGGTCGTCGTTCTCCGTACCCACGGCGCACTTGAGCCACCAGTAGGGGGCGTGCAGCGCGTGCGCGTACCCGGTGCCGGTGACCTCCAGGCCGGCGGCGCGGAGCTTGAAGCCCAGTTCCTCGGCGGTGTAGATGCGGCAGTGCCCGCCCGGGTTGGAGTGGTAGGCGTCCGAGAGCTTCCAGCACAGCTTCTCCGGCCACTCACGCGGCACGGTCACCGCGGCGACCCCACCCGGCTTGAGGATCCGCACCAACTCGGCGATCGCCCGGGTGTCCTCCGGGACGTGCTCGAGAACCTCGGAGATGAGCACCAGATCGAAGGTGCCGTCCTCGTAGGGCATGTTCAGCGCGTCGCCGGTCACCGCCTCGCCCCTGGACTCCGGCAGGCCCTCACCCTCGGCCTCCATCGCGGCGAGCATCTCGGTCACCTGCCGCATCTCGTCCGCGTTCTGGTCGAAGGCGGTCACGTCGGCCCCGCGGCGGTACAGCTCGAAGGTGTGTCGGCCGAGGCCGGCTCCCACGTCGATGGCTCGCATGCCGGGAGTGACCCCGAGACGGGCGAAATCGGCGGTCAGCATGCGGCGTCCTCCTGCTCACGGATGTCGTACTCCCCGGAACCCGGGAGCACCTCGGGCACGTCGTCGGTGACGTGCTCGTCAATCTCTGTCTGGTCCGGCCCGATGACCGGACCGACGGTCAGGTCCGGGAGCGTCTCGCCCCGGACCCTAGCGATCGCCGTCTCGTAGACCTCGACGGTCCTCCTGGCCACGGCGGCCCAGCTGTAGCGCTCCATCACACGCTCCCGCCCACCCTGCGAGAGGCGTCGACGCTCGAGCGGATCGGACAGCAACGCGCTGATCTGGCGGGCGAGCTCGTCGACGTCGCCGGGTGCGACCAGTCGGGCGGCCGAGTCATCGGTGCCCACGACCTCCGGCAGCGCACCCGCGCGGCTGGCCACCACCGCACACCCGCTGGACATGGCCTCGACCGCGGGGAGCGAGAAGCCCTCGTACATGCTCGGGACCACCGAGATCTCGGCGGTGCCCACGAGCTCGGCCAACTCGTCGTCGTCGACCCCCGACACCAGGTCCACCGCGTCGCGCAGGCCGAGGGAGTCCAGCAGCCTGGAGGCCTCCCCCTTGCGCTTGAGCTTGGAGATCAGGGTGAGCCGCACCCCGGGATGCTCCTCGCGGACCTTCGCCAGCGCCCGCAACAGGATGGGGACGCCCTTGAGCGGCTGGTCGGCGCTGGCCACGCAGACCAGGCGTCCGGGCTCGCGGTCGCGGCGGTCGTGGAAGCGGTCGGTGTCCACACCGAGCGGGATCGTCACGATCCGCTCCGGGTCCACCCCGAAGTCGGAGGCGATGTCCTCGGCCGAGTTGCTGGAGACGGTGATGATCTCCTCGAGCTTCCGGGACACCCGGATCTGCATGCCCAGGAACCCGAACCAGCGCCAGGTCGTGAGCTTCTTGCGCAGCGGGGCCTCTTTCATGGCGAGGTCCCGGTCCCGGGTGATCGGGTGGTGCACCGTGGCGACCACCGGGAACCCGGCCTCCTCGAGCGTCAACAGGCCGCTGCCGAGGCACTGGTTGTCGTGCACCACGTCGAAGTCGGCCAACCGCGGCGTGAGCGCCCGCGCCGCGCGCAGGCTGAAGGTGCGCGGCTCCGGGAAGCCGGCGGTCCACATGGTGGCCACCTCGAGGAGGTCGATCCTGTCGCGGATCTCACGCGGGTGCGGCGTGCGGAACGGGTCGGCGTCGTTGTACAGGTCCAGGCTCGGCACCCTGGTGAGCGTGGGCCCCGGGTCGAGCTCCGGGTACGGCTGACCGGAGAACACCTCGACGGTGTGGCCCAGTGCGGCCAGCTCACGGCTCAGGTGACGGACGTAGACGCCCTGCCCGCCGCCGTGTGGCTTGCTCCTGTACGAGAGCAGTGCGATCCGCACTTCTCGATCGCCCCCTTCCGGTCATCCGGCCCCGGACCGCCCGCGAGGACCGCGGCGGCTCAGGGCACATCGAGCAAGTCTAGAACACGTTCGCGGCCAGCGACGACACGGCCGGGCCGACGCACCGGACCCCCGGGCGCTCGGGGCGCCCGGGGGTCCGGTGATCGTTCGGGTCGGCCGGTGACCGACCCGACGGGTGGGGTCAGTAACCCAGGTCGTCCAGGCGGACCGACGCGCCGGTGGCGTCGCCGAACCCGTCCTCGGGACCGTAGAAGCCGTCGCCGTAGTCCGGGATGGAGTAGGCGGCCGCGCGGGCCTCCTCGGTGGGCTCGACCGTCGAGTTGCGGTACCGGTTGATGCCGGTACCCGCCGGGATCAGCTTACCGATGATGACGTTCTCCTTGAGGCCCACGAGCTTGTCCGAACGCCGGTTGATGGCGGCGTCGGTGAGCACGCGGGTGGTCTCCTGGAAGGAGGCCGCCGAGAGCCACGAGTCCGTGGCCAGCGAGGCCTTGGTGATACCCATGAGGACCGGGCGCGCCGAGGCCGGCGAGCCGCCCTCGGTGAGCACGCGACGGTTCTCCGCCGTGAGCTCCGCGCGCTCGACCAGCGCACCGGGCAGGAACTCGGTGCTGTTGGACTCGTTGATCGCGACGCGACGCATCATCTGGCGGACGATGACCTCGAGGTGCTTGTCGTGGATCGACACACCCTGTGCGCGGTAGACCTTCTGCACCTCGTCGACGAGGAACTTCTGGACCCCGTTCGGGCCGAGGATGGCCAGCACCTCGTGCGGGTCCGCCGGACCCTCGAGCAGGGCCTGACCCCGCTCCAGGTGGTCGCCGTCGACGATCGGACGGGACGACCCGTCCTCGAGGATGACGTGCGCGAGACCCTGACGCTTGGACAGCTTCTCGTACACGATCTCGTCCGCACCGTTGTCCGGCACGATCGTGATCGTGTAGAAACGCTCCTCCTCCTCGAGGCGGATCCGGCCCGCCTCCTCGGCGATCGGGGCCTTGCCCTTGGGCACGCGTGCCTCGAAGAGCTCCTGCACACGCGGCAGACCACCGGTGATGTCGTCACCGACGCCACCCTGGTGGAACGTGCGCATGGTCAGCTGCGTGCCCGGCTCACCGATCGACTGGGCGGCGACGATGCCCACGGCCTCGCCGATGTCGACCAGCAGACCGGTCGCCATGGAACGGCCGTAGCAGGTGGCGCAGACTCCCGTGCCGGTGGTGCAGGTGAGGACCGAGCGGACCTTGACCTTCTCCACGCCCGCGGCGATGAGCGCCTCGATCGTCGGGTCACCGAGGTCGGTGCCGGCGGCCACGACGACCGCGCCGGAGGCGTCGACGGCGTCCTCCGCGAGGGTACGGGCGAACGTCGAGGTCTCGACGTGCTCGTCCCGGGAGAGCACGCCGGTCTCGACACCGTGCGCGTCCACCTCGCGGCGGGCGATGACCGTCTCGATGCCCTTGCTCGTGCCACAGTCCGTCTCGCGGACGATGACATCCTGGGAGACGTCGACGAGACGACGCGTGAGGTAACCCGAGTCGGCCGTACGCAGCGCGGTGTCGGCCAGACCCTTACGCGCACCGTGCGTGTTCATGAAGTACTCGAGCACCGTCAGGCCCTCGCGGAACGAGGACTTGATGGGCTGCGGGATGAACTCGCCGTTCGGACGCGTCACCAGGCCCTTCATGCCCGCGAGCGCACGGATCTGGGTCATGTTGCCCGCCGCGCCCGACTTGACGATCGTCGGGATCGGGTTGGAGTCCGGGTAGTTGGCCTCCATGGCCTGACCGATCTCGTCGGTGGCCTCCTGCCAGAGCTTGACCAGGTCGCTCTTGCGCTCCTCGTCGGTGATCTTGCCCAGCCCGAACTGCGACTCGAGTCGCGCCGCCTTGGCGTCGTACGAGGCGAGGATCTCCTTCTTGGCCGGCGGGACCAGCACATCGGACATCGCGATGGTGACGCCCGAGCGGGTGGCCCAGTAGAAACCGGTGTCCTTGAGCTTGTCCACCGTCTGCGCCACGACGATCATCGGGTAGCGCTCGGCCAGGTCGTTGATGATGACGGCCTGGCGCTTCTTGGGCATCTGCTCGTTGACGAACGGGTAGTCCGCCGGGAGCAGCTCGTTGAACATGACGCGGCCCAGCGTGGTCTCCGCGATCCACTCCTGGCCGGGGGTCCAGCCCTCGGGGAACAGCTCCGCCTCGATCTCGGCGGGGGGCCGCTGCTGCGACATCCGCACCCGGATCGGCGCGTGGATGTCCAGCACCTTCAGATCGACGGCCATGACGGCCTCGGACGGGTTCGAGTACACGCCGGTGGCCGGGGCGTCCTCCGCCGCCGGGACGTAGGCACCGGTGGCGCCCTCGTCGAGGCGGGTCAGGTAGTACAGGCCCGTAACCATGTCCAGACGCGGCATGGCGAGCGGGCGGCCCGACGCCGGCGACAGGATGTTGTTCGAGGCCAGCATGAGGATGCGGGCCTCGGCCTGCGCCTCCGCGGACAGCGGGAGGTGCACGGCCATCTGGTCACCGTCGAAGTCGGCGTTGAAGGCCTCACACACCAGCGGGTGCAGCTGGATGGCCTTGCCCTCGACGAGCTGCGGCTCGAAGGCCTGGATGCCGAGGCGGTGCAGGGTGGGTGCGCGGTTGAGCATCACCGGGTGCTCGGCGATGACCTCTTCGAGGACGTCCCACACCTGGTCGCGCTGACGCTCGACCATCCGCTTGGCGGACTTGATGTTCTGGGCGTGGTTGAGGTCCACCAGACGCTTCATGACGAACGGCTTGAACAGCTCGAGCGCCATGAGCTTGGGCAGTCCACACTGGTGCAGCTGGAGCTGCGGGCCCACGACGATCACGGAACGACCCGAGTAGTCGACGCGCTTACCGAGCAGGTTCTGACGGAACCGGCCCTGCTTGCCCTTGAGGAGGTCCGAGAGCGACTTGAGCGGACGGTTGCCCGGGCCCGTGACGGGCCGGCCACGACGACCGTTGTCGAACAGCGCGTCCACGGACTCCTGCAGCATCCGCTTCTCGTTGTTGACGATGATCTCGGGGGCACCGAGGTCCATCAGTCGCTTGAGGCGGTTGTTGCGGTTGATCACGCGACGGTAGAGGTCGTTGAGGTCCGAGGTGGCGAAGCGCCCACCGTCGAGCTGGACCATCGGACGCAGCTCCGGCGGGATCACCGGGACGGCCCCGAGCACCATCGCGGCCGGGTGGTTCCCGGACCGCAGGAACGCGGAGACGACCTTGAGTCGCTTGAGGGCGCGGATCTTCTTCTGACCCTTGCCGTTGCGGATGATGTCGCGGAGGTTCTCGGCCTCGGTCGCGAGGTCGAAGTTCTCCAGCAACGACTGGATCGCCTCGGCACCCATGCCGCCCTCGAAGTACTCGCCGAAGCGGTCCTCGAGCTCGCGGTAGATGCCCTCGTCCACGATGATCTGGTTGATCTCGAGCTTGGTGAAGGTGGTCCAGATCTCCTCGAGACGGTCCAGCTCGCGCTGGGCCGACTCGCGGATCTTCTTCATCTCCTTCTCGCCGCCGTCCTTGACCTTGCGGCGCTGGTCGGCCTTGGCGCCCTCGGCCTCCAGCTCGGCCAGGTCGGCCTCGAGCTTCTTGGCGCGCGCCTCGATGTCCGAGTCCCGCTCGTCCTCGATGATCTTGCGCTCCTCGAGGATCTGCGCCTCGAGGGTGCTGAGCTCGTTGTGGCGCAGGTCCTTGTCCACGCCGGTGATGACGTAGGCCGCGAAGTAGATGATCTTGTCGAGGTCCTTGGGCGCGAGGTCCAGCAGGTAGCCGAGCCGCGACGGGACGCCCTTGAAGTACCAGATGTGCGTGACGGGCGCGGCCAGCTCGATGTGGCCCATCCGCTCACGACGCACCTTGGCACGGGTCACCTCGACGCCACAGCGCTCACAGATGATGCCCTTGAAGCGCACGCGCTTGTACTTGCCGCAGTAGCACTCCCAGTCCCGGGTGGGGCCGAAGATCTTCTCGCAGAACAGGCCCTCCTTCTCCGGCTTGAGGGTGCGGTAGTTGATGGTCTCGGGCTTCTTGACCTCGCCATAGGACCAGTTGCGGATGTTCTCCGCGGTCGCGAGGCTGATGACCAGCTCGTCGAAGTAGTTGACGTCCTGCACGTAGGCGTCCTTTCCCGTATGGGATGGTGGCGGGCCCCTCGCGGGGTGGGGCCGGTGTGGGGCCCGCCGTGGTGGAACTGAATTAGTCGGATGCGGGGCGCCGATGGTGCACGCCCCCGGCGCCTACTGCGCCAGCTCGTCTGCCGCCGAGGACTCGTCGCGGGAGAGATTGATCCCCAGGTTCGCGGCGGTGCGGTCGAGGTCGTCGTCCTCGGCGCCCTCGCCCAGGGAGACCGCCTGGCCGTCGCTGGAGAGCACCTCGACGTTGAGGCACAGCGACTGCAGCTCCTTGAGCAGGACCTTGAACGACTCCGGGATCCCGGGCTCTGGGATGTTCTCGCCCTTGACGATCGCCTCGTACACCTTCACGCGACCCACGACGTCGTCGGACTTGATCGTGAGCAACTCCTGGAGCGTGTACGCGGCACCATAGGCCTGCATCGCCCAGCACTCCATCTCACCGAAACGCTGGCCACCGAACTGGGCCTTACCGCCGAGCGGCTGCTGGGTGATCATCGAGTACGGACCCGTGGAACGGGCGTGGATCTTGTCGTCCACCAGGTGGTGCAGCTTGAGGATGTACATGTACCCCACGGACACCGGGTACGGGAAGGGCTCACCCGACCGACCGTCGATCAGGGTCGCCTTGCCGTCGGCCTCGACCATCCGCTCGCCGTCACGGTTCGGGAGGGTGCAGCCGAGCAGGCCGGTGATCTCCGTGTCCGCCGCACCGTCGAAGACGGGGGTCGCCGTGTTGGTGCCGGCCTCGACGCTGTAGATCTCCTCCGGCAGCTTGGTCGCCCACTCGGGGAGGGAACCGTCCGCCTCGCGGGGCACCTCCCAGCCCGCCTTGGCCAGCCAGCCGAGGTGGGTCTCCATGATCTGACCGATGTTCATACGACGCGGGACGCCGTGCGTGTTGAGGATGATGTCCACGGGCGTGCCGTCGGGCATGAACGGCATGTCCTCGGCGGGGAGGATCTTGCCGATGACGCCCTTGTTGCCGTGGCGGCCGGCGAGCTTGTCGCCGTCCTGGATCTTGCGCTTCTGCGCCACGTAGACGCGGACCAACTCGTTGACGCCGGGGGGCAGGTCGTCGTCGTCGTCACGCGAGAACACGCGGACGCCGATCACCTTCCCGGACTCACCGTGGGGCACCTTCAGCGACGTGTCGCGCACCTCGCGGGCCTTCTCACCGAAGATGGCGCGCAGCAGGCGCTCCTCCGGGGTGAGCTCGGTCTCGCCCTTGGGCGTGACCTTGCCGACCAGCACATCGCCGTCACGGACCTCGGCGCCGATGCGCACGATGCCACGGTCGTCCAGGTCCGCGAGGACCTCGTCGGAGACGTTGGGGATGTCGCGGGTGATCTCCTCGGCGCCCAGCTTGGTGTCGCGGGCGTCGATCTCGTGCTCCTCGATGTGGATGGACGTCAGCACGTCCTCCTCCACCAGGCGCTGCGAGAGGATGATCGCGTCCTCGTAGTTGTGGCCCTCCCACGGCATGATCGCCACGAGCAGGTTCTTGCCCAGCGCCATCTCACCGTTCTCGGTGCAGGGTCCGTCGGCGAGGACCTGGCCGGCCTCGACGCGCATCCCCTCGTCCACGATCGGCTTCTGGTTGGAGCAGGTGCCCTGGTTGGACCGCGCGAACTTGGCCAGACGGTAGGTCTGACGACCACCGTCGTCGTCCATGACGGTGATGAAGTCGGCCGAGACCTCCTCCACCATGCCCGCACGGGTGTTGACGACGACGTCGCCCGCGTCCACGGCCGCGCGCAGCTCCATGCCGGTGCCGACGAGCGGCGCCTCGGAACGCACGAGCGGGACCGACTGGCGCTGCATGTTCGCACCCATCAGGGCGCGGTTGGCGTCGTCGTGCTCGAGGAACGGGATCATCGCGGTGGCGACGGAGACCATCTGCCGCGGCGAGACGTCCATGTAGTCGACGTCCGTACCCGCGACGACCTCGACGTCACCGTGCTTCTTGCGCACGAGGACGCGGTCCTCGACGAACCTGCCGTCCGCGTCGATCTCCGAGTTGGCCTGCGCCACGACGTGGCGGTCCTCCTCGTCGGCGGTCAGGTAGTCCACCTGGTCGGTGACGGCGCCGTCGACGACCCGGCGGTACGGGGTCTCGATGAAGCCGAACGGGTTGACCCGGGCGTAGACCGAGAGCGAGCCGATCAGACCGATGTTCGGACCCTCGGGGGTCTCGATCGGGCACATGCGGCCGTAGTGCGAGGCGTGCACGTCGCGCACCTCGAGGCCCGCGCGCTCACGGGACAGGCCGCCGGGGCCCAGCGCGGACAGGCGCCGCTTGTGGGTCAGACCCGACAGCGGGTTGTTCTGGTCCATGAACTGCGACATCTGGGAGGTTCCGAAGAACTCCTTGAGCGCGGCGGTGATGGGCCGGATGTTGATCAGCGACTGCGGGGTGATCGCCTCGGAGTCCTGCGTGGTCATCCGCTCGCGGACCACGCGCTCCATCCGGGACAGGCCCACGCGGACCTGGTTCTGGATGAGCTCGCCGACGGTGCGGAGCCGGCGGTTGCCGAAGTGGTCGATGTCGTCGACGTCGACCGGGACCTCGCGTCCGCCGGCGACCTGCATCGAGCTCTCGCCCGCGTGGAGGCGCACGAGGTACTCGATGGTGGCGGCGATGTCCTCACGCGTGAGCGTGGTGGTGTCGTCACCCTCGGGGTCCGGCAGACCGAGCTTGCGGTTGACCTTGTAGCGGCCGACGCGGGCCAGGTCGTAGCGCTTCTCCTTGAAGAACAGGTTCTCCAGGAGCGCCTCCGCGGACTCACGGGTCGGCGGCTCGCCCGGACGCAGCTTGCGGTAGATCTCGAGCAGGGCCTGGTCCGTGTCCTCGACCGTGTCCTTCTCGAGGGTGGACATCATGATCTCGGAGAAGCCGTAGCGCTCCTTGATCTCGGTGGTGGTCCAGCCGAGCGCCTTGAGCAGCACGGTCACGGACTGGCGGCGCTTGCGGTCGATACGCACACCGACCGTGTCGCGCTTGTCCACGTCGAACTCGAGCCACGCACCCCGCGAGGGGATGACCTTGACGGAGTGGACGTCGCGCTCCGTGGACTTGTCGCGGCTCCGGTCGAAGTACACGCCCGGCGAGCGGACGAGCTGCGAGACGACGACGCGCTCGGTGCCGTTGATGATGAACGTGCCCTTGTCCGTCATCATCGGGAAGTCACCCATGAAGACGGTCTGCGACTTGATCTCGCCCGTCTCGGTGTTCTCGAACTCGGCGGTGACGAACAGGGGCGCCTCGTACGTGCGGTCCTTCTCGCGGCAGTCCTCCATGGAGGCCTTGACCTCTTCGAAGTACGAATCCGAGAACGAGAGCGACATTGATCCGGAGAAGTCCTCGATCGGGGAGATCTCCCTGAGGATCGACTCCAGGCCTCCCTCGAGGTTGGTGACGCCGCGTGACGCGGCCCTCTTCTGCCACTCCTCCGACCCGATGAACCACTCGAACGACTCCGTCTGGAGGTCGAGCAGTCCCGGGACCGGCAACGGCTCGGAGAGTTTCGCGAACGAGACCCTCCGGGGCGCACCGGGAACGGTGGAAACTGACTTGGTCTGGCGGGAGACTGCCAAGATGGGTCCTTCCAGCACCTCACGTGATCACCACGGGCGGTGACCACAGATGTATCTGCGAGCGGTCCGCCGACGGGTATCCACCCAGATCCGACCCGATCGAGGACTCGGAGAGCACCCGGTGAGACCGGGGACGAGCCGTCACGGACGGACGAGAGTGCAAATAGCAGCCAGCGCAACGACCTAATCTAGCGGATAGCGGCGCGGAAGTCCAGCCGTCCACGGGAGTGATCCCGGAGGCTGTGCGCGGGCGGGTGCGCCGTCCGTCCCTGCGCTGGTTGCCCTCGTGGCTCTCGCCTCATCGGCCCCCGGTCGGGACGTCGCACCGGCGGGCGATCTGATCGCCCGATGCCCCTAAAGGGTGACGGGTCGGAGGCCGTTCGTCAAGGATCCGACGCGGTCCGGCCCACAAATGATCTGTCCGCCGACCCGTCAGGACGGCAGGTCGGGGATCCGGGACAGCTTCCACACCCCGTCGATCCGGTCGAGACCGACCAGGTAGGTGCCGCTGGTGCTGCCGGCCGCGACGCCGTCACGGGTCATCGAGACGTCCTGCACCAGAAGCACCTCGGCCTTGTCCCCGTCGAGGTAGGACAGACCCGCCTCGCGGACCTGCGCCTCGACGGCGGTGGCCGACTGCTCGTAGCTGTCGCGGAGCGCGGGCCAGTTCTCGTCCAGCTCGGACACGAGGGCCGGGGTGAGGAACTCCCCCAGCGAGTCGTGATACTCGTCGAGGGACTCGTGATCGATCGCGACGAGACGCTGCACGTTCGTGCTCGCGGCCGTCAGGACCTCGTCGGTGACGGCCTGGTCGACGAACGCCTGGTTGTCGACGTCCACACCGGGCTCCGTGGCCAGGAACGCACCGGTGGCTCCCGCCACCAGACCCACCGCCAGCGCGGCGTACGCCAGCGCCCGACCCCGGGGCAGCCCGCGGCCGGGCGGACTCCCGGCATCGGCAGTGCTCCGCGCGTCGGCCAACTCGTCGTCGTTCTGGTTCTCCCCCACACCCGAACCGGCCTCGGGCCGGGTCGATCCGGCGTGACCGGCCAGGCGCCGGCGAGCCGGCTGACCGGCAGGCTTCGGTGTCCTCTTGATGGGTGGCATCAGTCGTTCCCGTCCTTCCTCATCGGCCGGCGGAGGTGGTCGGCGCGGTGGTCGACTCCTCCTGCGTGTCGGGGTCGTCGGCGTCCGCGTTCCCGGCTCCGTCCCGGGTGTCCGGCGCCTCCAGCTCCTGCACGGACTGACTCGAGCTCCCGACCGGCACGGTCACGCCCACCTGGTTGACCGCGTTGGCCTTCCACGACCCGTCCTCACGGGTGAGATCCACCCGCATCGCCTGGCGTCCGGTGATGTCGTCCTGACCCTCCCGCTCGGAATGCGCGGTGAAGACCACCAGCACGGCGGCCTCGCCCGCCTCGAGGTCGAGGACCTCCACCGCGGACTGGGAGACGGTCGCCGTGGTGACCGCCTTCTGCTCCACGACACGGGTGCGGACATCGTCCGCCCACTGCTCCTGCTCCACGAGGAAATCGCCGGTCGAGGCGTCGGCGAGGTGCTGCAGCGACTCGTCGACGTTGCGGTAGTCGAAGCTGAACGCGTTGATGATCACCTGCGACGCCACCTCGGAGACGGTCTCGCGCTCGGTCGCGACCTCGTGTGCCGACCGCGCTTCTGCATAGCGCCAGCCGAACACGCCCAGCACCGCCACACCGGCCACCAGCACGACGATCGAGAGGACCGCCAGCCACCTCGGGACGGCCCGGCCCTCCTCGCCACCGTCCCTTGCCGGACGGTCGCCGCCCCTGACACTGCCCTGCGAACTCATGGCGGCGACGCTACCTGAACCAGGGCGCCCCGGATCACCGCCCGGTCGCCCGGTCACCGCGGGATCAGTCCCTGCAGGACCGCGAGCTGCTCGGCGGCCACGGACAGGTTCAACCGGTCCGGGTCGATCTTGGGCTTGGCGTCCCAGGGCTGCGTGACGCCCGGGTAGGCGTACTCGACCCGGTCGGCGCCGCGCACGGCGGTGGGGCTGCCGAGCGGAACCGTGCACTCGGCGTCGTAGTTCGGCGGGAAGTTCTGTTCCTGCGGGTCGAATGACGGGTCCTGCGCCCTGATCTGGTTGATGATGTCCCAGGTGCCTTCATAACCCTGGGTACACGGCGTGGGGTTGTCCATCTCCAGGACCAGACCGAAGTGGATGGTGCCGTCGCCCGGTGCCACCGACAGGCCGCCGGCCGCCAGGGCCGGCAGCAACTGCAGGAGCACCTTGAACGACGGCGCGAGCGGGTCCACGGTCTTCATGGTGGTCGACAGGTTCCCGATGGTCCGGGTGAGCGGCTCGCCGGAGTTCTCCACCAGGAACCGCGTCTCGTCCGCGAACTCGGGCCCGGTGGTGATGAGACGCTCGAGGTCGGAGTCGGAGTCACGCAGGGCCTCGGTCACCGTACGCAGGTCGCGGGAGAAGCTGATGATCTCCGCGGACTGGTCGGCCTGGGTGTCGAGGACGGTCGCCCCGTCCCGGATGAGGGCCTGCAGTTGCGGCATGGTGCGGATCCCGGAATCGGAGATGCGGATGAGGGAGTCCGAGAGTCGCTGGAGTTGCGGTCCCCGACCCTCGATCGCGGTACCCAACTCGTCGACCATCACCTCGAGGTCGTCGAGCGGCACCGACCGGGACAGCTCGTCGACCGAGGCCAGCAGGTCCTCCACGCGTACCGGCAACGCCTCGCGGCCCGCGCTGATCACGTCACCGTCCTGCAGATACGGCTCGGAGTAGGAGTTGGGCCGCAGGTCCACGAACTGCTCGCCGATCGCGGAGCGGTTGGCCACCACGGCCACGGTGTCCGCCGGGATGTCCGGAGCACTGGAATCCAGGTCGAGTTCGACCCGGACCCCGTCGTCGGTGAGCGAGAGCTCGCCGATTCGCCCGACGGGGGTGCCGCGGTAGTTGACCGCCGCGTTGGTGAACACACCTCCGGTATCGGGCAGGTCCAGGTAGACCTGGTACTGACCGATCCCGAACAACGAGGGCAGCCGCACGTAGTTGGCCCCGACGTAACTGATCCCCACTGCTGCGATCACGCAGAAGGCGATGAGCTGGGTCTTGAGTATCTTGCTCACTGGTATCCGGGCTCCCCTGGTTCAGGCAGGTAGTTCTCGGAGAACTCCGAGGTACCCGGCGCGGGCCTGGGCGTGACCGCCCGGTCCATGATCGGCGGGATGGGCAACAGCGGCAGGACGATGGTGGTCCGCCTGTCGGGGCCGTTTCCGTTCACCCAGGGGTTGCCTGGGTCGACGTTGTACGGGCCGCTCGTCGTGTTCGGGTAGATCGGCACCGGATCACCCTGGTTCGCGCCGAGGTTACGGAGCGTCTCGGAGATCGTCGCATCCACGGAGAGGAACACGTTCGCCGAGCCGCCGACGCTCGTCTGAATCGACGCGTCGGGGAAGGGGAAGGTGGGGACGAACCCGACAAGGTCGATGAGCTCCGGAGTCGACTCACCCAGGTACTGCAGCACCGGACGCAGTGATCGCAGGTCCGCGATGATGTCCTCCCGGCTGGTGAGCAGGATGTCGGATCCCACCTGCCCGAGCGCGTCGACCCGGCGCAACATCTCCACTAGCTGGGGGCGCTGCTCCTCGAGGACCGCCACCCCGGCGGGCAGCTCGTCGAGAGCGGCCTGGATCTGTTCCCGCTGGTCGTTGGCGCGGGCCGTCATCAGATTGACGCCCTCGAGTGCATCGGTGATGCTGTCGCGCTGACGGTTGAGTCCGGAGATGAGCTCGTCCGCCGAGCGCAGGGTCTCGGTGAGCCCCTCCTCGCGACCGTCGGTCACCGCGCGCAGCTCCGCGACGATCGGCTGGATCTGGTCCACGCCGCCGCCGTTGAGGAGCAGCGAGAGTGCACCGAGCACCTGCTCGATGTCCGTGGCCGTCCGACTGTTCGAGGTCGAGATCACATCGCCGTCGGACAACCTGCCGGCGGGCGGTTCGTCCTCGGGTGGGGTCAGTTGGACGAACTTCTCCCCCAGGAGGTTGGTCTGCTGGATCGACGCCTCCACGTTGGAGGGCAGGTCGAGGTCGTCGCGCAGGATGATCTCCACCCGCGCCGTCCACCCGTCCTCCGCGAGCGAGACGCCCGAGACGCGTCCGGCGTCGAGTCCGTTGACCTTGACGCTGGACTGGAGGACCAGGTCGAGCACGTCGTCGAACTGGACGGCCACCGTGATGGGGTCGTCCCCCACGTCGGCACCGCCCGGCAGCGTGTAGTCCTCGAGGTCCATGGAGCAGCCGGACACCAGCGCGGTGACCACGGCGGCGACGCCGAGGGCACGGATTCTGCGGTTGACGACGGGAACTGTGTGTCGGCTCATCCCCGACCCCCTTCCGAGGCGGGCGTCATCGGCCAGCCGTAGTTGCCCGGAACCGTCCCGGGGACTGGGATCGACTGCTTCATCTCGCCTGCCAGGATGCCGAGCGGCAGGTCGGGGTTGGAGGCCCGGAGTTCGCGGTTGCGCTCCGGCGCGAGCGCCTCACAGGCCTGGATGTCAGCGCGACGCAGGTTGTCCAGTTCCCTCAGCATCTCGTCCCCCGGGTTGAGACGGCTCAGCGTCATGAGTGAGCACAGGACGCCGGCCGGGTCCTGCTTCTCCGGCAGGTTCGCGCGCAGCGACAGGGAACCCGACTCGGAGTCGTAGGCGCCGATGAGGTTGGACAGGGCCAGCGGAGCCGTCTTGAGGATCTCCTCGAGATCGTCGCGCTGGTCGACGGTGATCTGACTGAGGGTCACCAGCCGGTCCGCGTTGCTCCGGATCACGTCCTGGTTGTCGCGAACCAGCCGGGCCACGTCGGCGAGCGCGTAGCTGAGTTCACCCAGGGCCCCCTGGAGGTCCTCCCGCTGACCCGACACGGTCCGGTTGAACGTCGCCATCTGGGTGTTGAACTCGCGCACCTGCGCGTCGTTCTGCGCAAGCATGGTGACGAACGACTGCAGATTGACCACGGTCTCGCTGATGTCCTGGCTCGAGTCCGCCAGCGTCGTGGCGGCCTTGGACAGTTCGTCGATCGACCGTCCGAGTGCCGCGCCGTTGCCACCGAGGGTGTCGGCGGACGTGGTCACGAACCGGTCGAGGGCGCCGTCCTTGTTGGCGCCGTCGGGCCCGAGGGCGTCCGTGAGGTCCTTGACCGACGCGTACAGCTTGTCCACCTCGACGGGCGTCGCGGTCCGCTCGAGCGGGATGTGCGCCCCGGACTCCATGACGGGCCCTCCCGAGTACGCGGGGAGGAGCTGGATGGTGCGGTCCGGGATGACCGACGGGGTCACCTGGACGGCCTTGGCGTCGGCGGGGACCTCGATACCCCTGTTGACGTGCAGCTTGACCTCGACGGTGTCGCCCATCGGGGTGACCTCGTCGACGGAGCCGACGGTCACCCCGAGGATCCGGACGTCGGTGCCCTGCGAGACGCCGACGGCCGAGGGGAAGGTCGCGGTGATGGTGGTCCGACCCATCCGCGTGACGGCGAGGTAGGTGACCGCCACGATCGCGACGACGACGACGAGGAGCAGCGCGACCAGCCAGTACGGCAGCTTCTTGTGCATCAGTTGATCCCACTCTGTCGGGCCGGTGCGCGGGCGCCGGGATAGAAGGGCGGTTCGGGGATGCCCGGCGGGACGAGGTTGGTGACCACCGAGTCGAACCAGCGACCGGTGCCCAGCAAGTTGGCGTAGAGCCGGTAGAAGGGCGCCAGGTTGTGGATCGACTTCTTCAGCTCCTCCTCGTGGTCGGTGAGGACCGCCAGCGCGGAGTCCAGGCTGTCGAGGGTCGGCCCGAACTCGGCCTCGTTCTCCGCGACGAACCTCCGGAGCTCGATCGACAGACCACGGGTGGAGGCCAACACGAGCTTGAGCGCCTCCGAGCGGCCGTTGAGCTCGCCCAGGAGCTGACCGGTCCCGACGATGAGCCTCCGGAAGTCCTCGTTGCGCTCCGCGAGGATCGCCGAACTGGTCCTGGTGGCCTCGAGCAGCTCACGGAGTTCGGCGTCGCGGCTGGACAGCGTCTGGGACAACCGGGCCACGCCGTCGACCGCTCCGCGGAACTCTTCGGGTGAGGCCTGCATCGCGTCGGTGAGCGTGTCCAGGCTCTCGGCGAGTTTCGCGTCGTCGATCTGGTCCAGTGTCTCGGCGGCCGAGGAGAACGCGGTGACCACGTCGTAGGGCGCCACCGTGCGGTCGAGCGGGATCGGTTCGGATCGGTCCAACTCGCCGTTCCCCGCCGGGATGAGTGCGAGGTACTTCTGGCCCAGGACGGTCTTGACCTGGATGCTCGCCCGCGTGTCGTCCCCGAGCCATGCGTCCTTGGTCCGGAAGCCCACGACGACCTTGTCCCCGTCGAGTTCGACGTCCGTCACCACACCGACCTTGACGCCGGCCACACGGACCTCGTTGCCGTCGGTCAGCCCGGCCGCTTCGGAGAAGTGCGCCGAGTACTTGGGCCCGGCACCCACGAAGGGCAACGAGTCCAGGCTGAACGCCGTCATGGTGAGAACCAGGATCACCACCACACCGACCGCGCCGATCGTGGCGTTCCCGAACCTGGGTTCGCTCGGCCTGCGCTTACTCATGAGATCCCCCCATGACACCGGGGCGCCACATTGGTGTACACCGGGTGATTGACTGTCGGGCCGCCGCTCGGCAGGAGGTTGGGCACGTTGGTACCCGGACCGCTCACCACGTCGAGTCCACAGAGATAGAACTGGAACCACGACCCGAACGACCCCATCCGGATGAGATTGTCGGTCTTGACCGGCATGTTCTGCAGAACCGTGCTGAGGGTGTCCCGGTTGGCGGTGATGTCGTCCGTGACCAGCTTGAGGTGATCGAGCGACTCGGTGACGCTCGGCCGGGTCGCGGTGACCACGTTCTCCGCGGAGGACGTCAGATCGGCTATCGAGTCGAGCGAGCTACCGATCGCGTCGCGCTCCTCGGCGAGTCCCTCCACCAGCTGCCTGGTGGTCACCACGAGCTGCTGGAACTGGACGTCCCGCTCGTTGATCGTCTGCAGGACCCGGGTGAGGTTGTCGATGACCTCCCCGATCACCTGATCACGGTCGGCGAGGTGGTTGGTGAGCTGCCCGGTCTGCTGGACCAGGTTCGCGACGGTCCCGCCCTCGCCTTGCAGTACACGGACGAGCGAGTCCGCGAGTGCGTTGACGTCCTCCGGCTGCAATGTGGTGAACAGCGGCCTGAAACCGTTGAACAGCGCCGTGAGGTCCACGGCGGGCGAGGTGTTCTCGATTCCGATGGTCGTCCCCTCCGGCATCATCGGCGCCACTGGCCCGGGTTCACGGCTGATGTTCATGTAGCGCTGACCGATCATGTTGCGTAGCCGCAGCGAGAGGTGGACGTTGGCCGGCAGCGTGCGGTCACCGGACATGGTGAAGTCCACCCTTGCCTGGTCCCGGTCGTGGATCTCGAAGCCGGTCACGTGACCCACCACGACGCCGGCGATCCGGACGTCGTCGCCCTCCTCGAGCATCGTCACGTCGGAGAAGATCGCCGAGTACTCGGTCCCGGCCTCGCGGGTGCCACCGCGGATGGTGGTGGCGAGGACCGTGCTCAGCAGGATGGTGACCACCACGAAGATCGCCAGCTTGACGAACGATCCCAGGACGCCCCCTCGGAAGAGAGCCTTGATCTTGGTGCTCATCGGAAACTCACCTCCGCCCCGCGGAGAGCAGGAGCACCGATCCCGCCGATCCACGCGGGGATCTCACCCGCGTCGCGGTCGGTGGCGACTCCGTAAACGGTGCGGACGGTGTCGGTCTCCAGCGGTGATCCCGCGTAGGCCATCGCCATGGCGTCCCTGTCCTGCCCCGCGGTGACGGTCGAGGGGAACGGCAGGTTGGGCTGCTCGGGGACGGCCCGACCCGGGGCGGCGGGTACGGACCCGCGGGTCCGTAGCCCGGGGACCGGACCGTCCTGGTCGAGCGGGTTGGGGAGGGTCGGGATGAATGCCGGCCCGGGATTGCGGGTGGGCGGCTGGTAGGCGCCGTCGGCGATGGCGCCGCCCGGCGCCGAGCCGAAGTTCTGCGGCTGCACTGCCGGCTCGTAGCACCGCGGTCCACGGGTGTCGAAGAACCGCGGCTCGTCCTGGTTGGGGACGTACCGGCCCTTGGGGTTGGCGATCTCGATGGTCACGCGGATGCCCGGGTTCGGGGAATCGACGCCGAGGATCGCGTCGGAGCGATCCAGCGCGATCATGAACTGCTCGACCGTGCACGGCAGCGCCGGGGAGTACTCGGCGAGATACTCCAGCGAGGTCCGGGAGTCGGCGGCGAGGGCGATGAGGTCCGAGCGGTTGGCGGCGAGGAAGCCGGTGAGGACCTCCGCCGAGGTGCTGATCCGTTGGAGCCCGTCCGCGATGTCGGTGCGCCGCTGGATCACGGTATCACCGGTCGTGCGCAGGGCGTCGAGTGCATGGATGAGATCGGGCAACGCCTCCGAATAGGTCTGCGAGAAGGTCGCGAGATCCTCGAGCCCCGCCTCCAGTGCTGGCATCTCCTGGGTGATGCCGTCGAACACCTGGCCGATCTCCACCAGGCTCGCCCCGATCTCGTCGCCCCGGCCCGACAGGGCCTGGTTGAGTGCCCCGAGTGTGCCGGCGAGCTTCTCCGGCGGGACGGCCTCCAGAACCGGGAGCAGACCGTCGAGGACCCGGCCCAGCTCGACCGCGTTACCGCGAGTGTCCTGTTCGATAGTGGCGCCGGGTTCGATGGTCCCCACGGGCTGCTCGGGGAAACCCAGGTCGACGTACCTCTCGCCGAAGAGAGTCTTGGGAAGCATCCTGCCGTTGACGTTGGCCGGGAGCTGGTCGATGAACGCCGGATCGAACTCCATGTTCACGCGGACCTTGTCCCCCTCGGGCTCGACCCCGGAGACGCGTCCGACCAGGACGCCGCGCGCCTTGACGTCGGCGTCGTTGGGCAGGGAGAACGCCATGTCGTCCGCGATCATCGTGACACTGTCCGAGGTCGTGAACGCACGGTTGTAGATGGCGATGGTGGTGCCGACGAACGCCAGGACAATGACGAGGAACAGCGCGGCCAGCAAGCGCTTGGATACGGTCGAAAGCTCGTTCATCCCGCCACCCGCACCGTCGTGGTTGTGCCCCAGAGGGCGAGTCCGACAAAGAAGTTGAGAATCGCGACCACGACGATCGTCGTCCGGACCGCGCGGCCCACCGCCACGCCGACGCCAGCCGGACCACCGGAGGCGGTGAACCCGTAGAAGCAGTGGATCATCACCAGGACGAACGCGAAGATGATCACCTTGATGAACGAATAGATCACGTCTTCCGGTGGCAGGAAGAGATGGAAGTAGTGGTCGAACGAGCCCGTGGACTGGCCCTGAAGCATCGTATTGACGCCCCGTGTCGCCAGATAGGATGACAGCAAGCCCACCACGTACAGCGGGATGACGGCGATGAACCCGGCGATGATCCGCGTGGTCACGAGATACGGCACGCTGGGAATGGCCATCACCTCGAGCGCATCGATCTCCTCGGAGATCCGCATCGCGCCGAGTTGGGCGGTGAAACCGCACCCGACGGTCGCCGACAGCGCCAGCGCGGCCACCAGCGGCGCGACCTCACGGGTGTTGACGTACGCCGAGAGGAAGCCGGTCAGGACCGAACTGCCGATCTGGTCCAGCGCGGCGTAGCCCTGGAGTCCCACGACGACACCGGTGAACCCACTCATCATGACGATCACGCCGATGGTTCCGCCGAGGACCGCGAGCACGCCCACGCCGAAGGTCACCTCGGCGATCAGGCGCAGGACCTCTTTCCGGTAATGCACGAGAGTCTGCGGGATCCAGCGGATCGCCCGCAGGTGGAACGCGAGCTGGTCACCCAGACTGTCGAACGAGCTGACCGGGCCGCGCACCAGGGCCCGGAGCCGGGCCCTGGTGGGCCCGACGTCGGTGAATATCGCCATCATGACCCCTTCGGCGGAACGATCTGCAGGTACATCGCAGTGAGGATGAGGTTGGCGAAGAACAGTAGGAGGAAGGTCAGGACCACTCCGAGGTTCACGGCGTCGCCGACCCCCTTGGGCCCACCCTTGGGATTCATTCCGCAATACGAGGCGACCACGCCGGCGATGAGCCCGAACACCAGGGCCTTGAACGAGGACATGATGAAGTCGGGCAGCTGCGCGAGCGCACCGAAGGACATGAGGTAGGCGCCCGGGGTGCCGCCCTGCAACAGGATGTTGAACACGTAACCGCCGGCGATCCCGACGATGGACACGAGGCCGTTGAGCAGCACGGCGACGAGCATCATGCCGAGTACGCGCGGGACCACGAGCCTCTGGACCGGGTCGATCCCGAGGACCCGCATGGCGTCGAGTTCCTCACGGATGGTCCGGGCACCGAGATCGGCGGCCACGGCTGAACCGGCGGCGCCGGCGATCAGCAGTGAGGTCACCAGGGGCGCGCCTTGCTGGACGACGGCGAGAACGCCCGTCGCACCTGTGTACGCCTCTGCTCCGAGCTGTTGGACCAGCGATCCGGTCTGCATCGCCACGACCGCCCCGAAGGGGATCGCGACCAGCGCCGACGGCAGGATCGTGACCGAGGCGATGAACCACGACTGACTGATGAACTCCCGGAACTGGAACGGCCTCCTGAAAATCCCACGAATCACCTCGAGGAAGAGGCGGAACACCTTGCCCGCCCCGCCGATCGCCCCCCGGACGCCGCCACCCACGTCCGCCGGAGACACACCGGACCTCACCTTGGGTTGCTGAGTCGCACCCTCCGCCATTTACTTCCCCCGACCTCTCCGGTGTCCTCAGTTCTCGTCGGACCCGTAGTGGTCGTCGATGCCTGCGGCCGATGTGCTGTCCCCGGTGCTCCTGGGGGTGGCGCCGGCCGTCGCCGCCGCGGCGTGCTTGCCGTTGCCGCCGGTGCCGGTGCCGTTGCCGCCGGTGCCGTT
>NZ_JAALEA010000019.1 GCF_014145145.1 Dietzia cercidiphylli | reverse complement strand
CCCGCCTCCACCAGGTCTCGGGCATAGGCGTGCCGTCCGTCATCCGCGCCGGCGAGCATGACCACGGCGTCGGCGCGGACCGGATCCTCCCCGCGGGGCTGCAGCAGGTACACGCCCCAGGCGGTGAGGGCGAGGGCGGTGGTGATGCCGATCGCACCTGCCGCGAGGGCCGCGCGGCGGAGGCGTGGACCGAAGCGCGGATGGGTCATGCGCGCAGGGTTGCCGGTCGCCTCACCGGTCACCTCCGCCGCGCGCGACCCGTGCGTGTTCGGCGATGGCGCTGGTGAGGTCGGCCCGCCAGTCCGGTAGCGGTGAGAGTCCCGCCGCCTGCCACGAGGTATCGGACAGCACGGAGAACGCCGGCCTCGGTGCCGGGCGTGGGAACTCGTCCGAACGGCAGGGACGGACCCGGTCCGGATCGGCGCCGTACCGGCTGAACACCTCGCGGGCGAGCTCCCACCACGTCGCGCGCCCGCCTCCGGCCCCGTGCAGGGTGAGCCCTCGGGTGTCGACCCGACCGGCCCTCTCGGCGGCCAGCATCTCCAGCAGACCGCCGGCGAGGGCCTGCGTATAGGTGGGCGAGCCCCACTGGTCGTCGACCACGTTGAGCGTGTCTCGCTCGCGCTCCAGTCGGACCATGGTGGCCACGAAGTCGCTGCCGGACAGGCCGAGGGACTCGCGTTGCGGGCCGGTGTAGAGCCACGCGGTGCGGATGACGGTCGCTTCCGGGTGCGAAGCCAGCACAGCCCGCTCCCCCGCCAGCTTGGTCCGCCCGTACGCCGTGGTGGGGGCGGTCGGGTCCGTGGGCTCGAGCGCCGGAGCGGTGGCCGGGTCACCTCCTCCGGGGATCTCGCCGGAGAAGACGTAGTCAGTACTGATGTGGACCATCCGGATTCCGCGCTCCCGGCACGCTGCGGCGAGCTCCTCGGCGCCGACGGTGTTGATCGCCCGGGCCCCCGCCTCGTCGGCTTCGGCGCCGTCGACATCGGTGTACGCGGCCGCGTTGATCACCACCTCCGGCGAGAAGCGGTCCAGGGCGGCGGACATCGACGCAGGATCGGTGATGTCCAGTTCGTCACGGCCCGGGGCGTCGGCCACCCCGGAGAGCGCGTGCCCGAGCTGCCCGCCTCCGCCGGTGACGAGGACCCGCGGCAGCCCGGCGGGGCGCAAGGGCTCGCCCGCCCCCTCTGCAGCCGCTCCCCCCTCTGCACTCCCGCGTGCACCGCTGCTCAGGCGTGCGTGCATCGGGGGGAGCGGCTGTGCAGGCTGATCGTCCGGATGGCCGCCGCTCACCACTGCCGACCCTTTTCGCGGCGGAGCACGTCGAGCAGGTAGGCCCCGTACCCCGATTTCCTGAGGTCGTGGGCGCGGTCGGTGAGCTCGTCGTCGTCGAGATACCCCATCCGCCACGCCACCTCCTCCGGGCAGCCGATCTTCAGGCCCTGCCGGTCCTCGATGGTCCGGACGTAGTTGCCCGCGTCGAGCAGAGAGTCGTGGGTGCCGGTGTCCAGCCAGGCGGTTCCACGCGGGAGCACCTCGACCTGTAGGCGGCCGGCCTCGAGATAGTGCCGGTTGACGTCGGTGATCTCGTATTCCCCGCGCGGCGACTTCTCGAGGTTCCGCGCCACCTCCACCACGTCGGCGCTGTAGAAGTAGAGCCCCGGGACGGCGAAGTCGGAGGACGGGTTCTCGGGCTTCTCCTCGAGGCTGATCGCGCGGCCGGCGGCGTCGAAGTCGATCACCCCGTAGTCGCCCGGGTTGGACACGCGGTAGGCGAACACGGCGCCGCCGTCGAGGTCGGCGAACCGTCGCAGCTGCGCTCCCATCCCGGGGCCGTAGAAGATGTTGTCGCCCAGGATCAGCGCCACCGGGTCGTCACCGATGTGGTCCGCACCCAGGACGAACGCCTGGGCCAGGCCCTCGGGGGCGGCCTGCTCGACGTAGCTCAGGGTGATGCCGAACTGGCTGCCGTCGCCCAGGAGCCGCCGGAACTGCGGCGCGTCCTCGGGCGTGGTGATGAGCAGGATGTCGCGGATGCCCGCCAGCATGAGCGTGGACAGCGGGTAGTAGATCATCGGCTTGTCGTAGACCGGCATGAGTTGCTTGCTGGTGGCCAGAGTGAGGGGGCGCAGACGGGTGCCGCTGCCGCCGGCCAGGACGATGCCCTTCACAGCACCTTCTCCGTCCGGGCGTACTTCGCCTCGACGCTCTCCTTGACCGGCTCCCACCAGTCGCGGTTCTCGCGGTACCACTCGATGGTCCGACGCAACCCGTCCCACAGGTCGGTGTGCTGCGGCTCCCACCCCAGCTCCTCGCGGGTGGCGGTGGCGTCGATCGCGTAGCGCAGGTCGTGGCCGGGACGGTCGGTCACGTGGTCGAAACCCGGGTCCCCGTCAGTGCCGGTGGCGCCCATGAGCTCGCAGATCATCTGCATGACCTGCAGATTGGAGTGCTCGCCGTCGGCGCCGATGAGATAGGTACGCCCCAGTTCACCGGCTGTCAGGATCCGAAGGACGGCCGAGTTGTGGTCGTCGACATGGATCCAGTCCCGGACGTTGGCACCACTGCCGTAGAGGCGGGGGCGCTGCCCGGTGAGAAGGTTGGTGATCTGCCGCGGGATGAACTTCTCGACGTGCTGGTACGGGCCGTAATTGTTGGAGCAGTTGCTGATGGTGGCGCGGACACCGAAGCTGCGGACCCACGCGCGCACCAGCATGTCCGCGCCGGCCTTGGTGGCCGAGTAGGGGCTCGACGGGTTGTAGGCGGTGGCCGGGGTGAACCTGCCCGGATCGTCGAGCTGCAGGTCGCCGTAGACCTCGTCGGTCGAGACGTGGTGCAGGCGCACGTCGTGGCTGCGGCAGGCCTCGAGCACCGCGTAGGTGCCCACGATGTTGGAGTGCACGAACGGCCACGGGGTGGCGAGCGAGTTGTCGTTGTGGCTCTCGGCGGCGAAGTGCACCACCGCGTCCTGCGGTCCGGTGAGCTGCGCGACGAGCCGGTCGGTGACACCGGGGGCCGCGCAGTCGCCTTCCACCAACGCGACCCGATCCGACGGGAGTCCGGCCAGACTCGTGCGATTGGCGGCGTAGGTCATGGCGTCCAGCACGGTGACGTGGGCGTGCGGATGCTCACGGACCACGGTGTGGACGAAGTTGGCGCCGATGAACCCGGCTCCCCCGGTGACGACGAGGCGCATGCGACCAACCCTACCGCCGTGGAGGTGCCGCCTCGGTCGTCTTCCCGGCCTCGGCATCCGCGTCACCGGCCGCCACGTCATCAGCGGAGGTGTCGTCGTCGACGGGGGCCGGATCCCGGCGCAGTTCCCGGTAGTCGGCGAGCATCGTGGCCCGCCGGCGCGCGAAGAAGTCGCTGGCCGTCGTGTCGCGCGGGGTCACCTGCACCGTCTCCTCGGCCGGTATGCCGGCCCGGAGTTGGCGGATACGCAGCACCTCGGTGTCCAGCCGCGCGCCGTAGAGCACGGCCATGTTGACCAACCACAACCACAACAGGAACACGATGATCCCCGCCAGCGATCCGTACGAGCGGTTGAAGTTGCCGAAGTTGGAGACGAAGAAGCCGAAACCGGCGGTGGCGACACCGATGATGAGCAGGGCCGCCGCCGCACCCAGCGAGACCCAGTGGAATTTGCGTCCGGCCACGTTGGGAGCGAACCGGTAGAGGATCGCCAACGCGAGGATGGCGGAGATCAGGGCCCCCGGCCACTTGGCCACACTCCACACGGCCAACGCGGTCTCGCCGAGGCCGATCCACCCACCCACGGTCTCGGCGATGGGGCCGGTGAACACCAGCGCCAGGCCCCCGACGGCCACGAGGACGATGAGCAACGCCGTGAGCAGCAGGCCGACGGGCAGCAGCCGCCACGGCGGCCGTCCCTCCTCCACTCCGAGTATGAGGTTCATCGCGCGACCGAGCGCCCAGACATAGCGGGACGCGGTCCACAGCGCGATGGTCGCGCCCACCACCAGCGCCGTCCCGGCGGCCTGCGTGGTAACGACGGCCTCGACGGGACCGCGGATCGGGTCGAGCACCTCCGGCGGGGCGATGTCGGAGAGCATGGCCATGATGGCGTCGACCGTCCTGGCCCCCTGCCCGAACACGCCGAGCAGCGAGACCATGACGAGGATCGCGGGGAACAGTGAGAGCACCCCGTAGAAGGTGAGCGAGCCCGCCTGATCGGGGCCGCGATCGCGGAGGAACTCCCCCACGGATCTCGCGAGGACCAGTCTGACGGTCCGGAGTCGTCGCCGAACGGTCGTCACGGCGCCACCGGAAGTCGTCATGCCCTGATTGTGGCTGCTCGGGCGTGAGTCGTGTGGCGCGCCGCGCCCGTCGGGCCGCCTCAGTGGGCACGCAATCCCGAGCCCGACCCCGAATCTATGACAATCATTTCTTGACAAGCCGACGTGACGCAACTAACTTAACGAACGTTCGAAACGTGATCTGGATTACACCAGCGCGCGGATCGAGCGGTCTGCCGCACACCCCCTCAGGCCATCCATCAGGACCCCGGACGCACCTTCACGCGACCGGTCCGGAACCAGAAGGATCCCCGATGTCCCGCAGCAACCGAAACCGCGTGGCCCGACGCGCGGCGCTCGCCCTGACGATGATCGGAGCGCTCGCCGCCACGGGCTGCTCCGGCGGCCACCGAATCACCGGCGACAGCGTCGAGACCATGGAGCCGATCACACTCCGGTACGGCGACTACACGACCGTCTCCTCCGCCGGCCCCTTCCGCGCCTTCGCCGAGCAGGTCGAGGAGGAGACCGGCGGCAAGATCACCTTCGACGAGTACTGGGGCGGCAGCCTGGTCAAGGGCGCCGACATGGCGCAGGGGGTCCGCGGCGGGATCGTGGACATGGGGATGTTCACCCCCAGCTATTACCCGTCCGAGTTCCCCATGACCGACTGGACCAGCCAGATGGCCAGTGTCGTGGAGCCGGAGTACCCGCTCGGCATGATGCAGGCCTTCGCCGGTGGCAGCGAGTTCGCGCTCACCGACCCGCTGATCGAGGAGCAGTTCTCGGACCAGGACATCAAGCTCCTTTTCACCTGGACCCCCTCGACCAACTACCACCTCGTGTGCAAGGACCCGGTCAACAGCCTCGAGGAAGCCCGGGGCAAACGGGTGCGAAGTGGCGGCGCATTCAACTACGGCGAGATCGAGGCCCTGGGGATGGTCCCCGTGACCCTGCCGACCGGCGAGATCTACGAGGGCCTGCAACGCGGGGTGATCGACTGTTCCCTGGCCAACGGCAAGATCATGATCGCCCTCGGTCTGTGGGAGGTCGCCAAACACTACGTCGACATCCCCTTCTCGAGCTACACGCAGTACGTGATCATGAACAAGGACGTCTGGGACGAGCTCCCCGAGGACGCCCGGCAGATCATCGACGACGCCCGACAGACGTGGTTCGACGGCTACCTCCGCGAGGAGGGGATCGTCCTGCACCAGCGGCTCCTCGCCGAGGGCGCGGACAAGAGCGTGAGCTTCTACGACGTCGACCCCGAGCTCAAGGCCACCCTCGAGACGTACCAGGAGGAGGCACTGCGCACCCTGCCGGAGCGCGCCCCCGACGACCTCGAGGATCCCGAGGGCACCGTCGAGCGCTACCGCCAGATCATGGCCGATTGGAAGACGCGGCTCGAGGACATGGGGTACGACGACCCGGCCCTCGCCGAGATCCCGGAGGACCCGGAGTCGGTCCAGATCGATCTGGCCCCCTTCGAGCAGTCCGTCCGGTCCGAGATCTTCGACCGCACCGCGCCCTGACCCCCTCGAGCAGTTGGAGAACCTGATGGACACCACCACCACCGACGCGGAGCGGCGCGTTCCGGGGCAGCGGGCCCTCGCCCGGGTGCTGTACGCATGCGCCGTGATCGCGGGGATCGTCACCCTGGTCATGGCCCTGCACATCGCCGCCGACGTCAGCTCCCGGAACCTGACCGGAACCCCCCTCTCCGGCACGCTGGAGATCACCCAGAACTGGTCGATGGTCCTCATCGTGATGCTCGCGATGGGGTACGCGGAGCAGATCGGCGAGCACATCAACGCCACCATCCTCACCCAGTACCTCGACCCCGTCTCCCGCTGGTGGTCCGACCTGATCGTCTCGGGTCTGATGTTCCTGTTCGTCTCGGCGCTGACCTACTACTCGATCACCGCGGCGGTCTTCGCCGTCGTGGTCCAACAGGTCGCACTCGGGGCGATCACCATCCCGATCTGGCCGGTGAAGATCGTCCTGGCCATCGGATTCGCCCTGTTCGCCCTCCAGCTCCTGATGTCGATCATCAGCCTGCTGATCAACGACCGTCCGAGGAAGTCCGATGTCTGACACCACCCTCGTCACCGACCACACCGGCGTGGCCCGCACCGACGATCTCGCAGTCCCCACGCCGAACCGCAACTTCATCCGGGCCTACTGGGGCAACTTCGGCTTCTCACTGATCATCGCCGCGGTCATCCTGTTCACTCCGGACCTCCCCGACACCGCTGTCGGCGTCCTGACCATCCTCCTGTCGATCGTCGCGATGGTCTCCGGTATCCACGTGGGTATCGCGATCATGGGTGCCGGCGCGGTGGGCCTGTGGAAGCTCGCGGGCACCAGCGCCGTGGCCGTGACGTTCGAGGACGTCCCCTTCACCTCCGCCGCCAGCTGGAGCCTGTCCGTCATCCCCCTGTTCATCCTCATGGGCGTGGCGATGGGTCGGTTCAATCTGACGGGCAAGCTGTTCACCTCCGCCCAGGCCTGGCTCGGCCGGTTGCCCGGCGGACTGGCGGTCTCGACCAACTTCGCGGGCGCCGGACTGGCCGCCTCGAGCGGCAGCTCCATCGCCATCTCCTACGCACTGGGGCGCACGACCATCCCCGAGATGCTGCGCGCCGGGTACAAGCCGTCGCTGGCCACGGGCGTCGTCGCGATGTCCGGAACCCTCGGGATGCTCATCCCGCCCAGCGTGGTCCTGGTGATCTACGCCGGTGTGGCCGAGACGCCGGTCGGGCCGCAGCTGCTCGCCGCGCTCATCCCGGGACTGCTCACGGCCCTGGCGTACGGCGTCGTCATCGTCGTCAGGTGCAGCATCGACCCGACCCTCGGGCCCCGGTCGACCACCCACTACACCTGGGGCCAGCGGCTGCGTTCCCTCGTGGACGTCACCCCGGTGACCCTCATCCTCATCCTCATCATCGGCGGCATGTACACCGGCATCTTCACGCCCACCGAGGCCGGCGCATTCGGTGCGATCGCCGCGATCCTGCTGGGCTGGCTGTTCGGTGACGACCGCTCCGTCGGCCACCTGGTCCGGACCGTGCTGACGTCCCTGCGCGAGACCGCGGCCGGTGTCGCCTCGATCTTCCTGCTCCTCATGGGAGTACATGTGCTCACCCGCGTGGTGGCCCTGTCCGGGGTCGCCGACTGGATCACCGAGACCATCACCTCGCTCGGGTTGAGCCGGACGCTGTTCCTCCTCGGGCTGATCTTCGTGTTCCTCATCCTGGGCATGTTCATGGACGGCCTCGCGATGATCCTGCTCACGGTGCCGATCCTCATGCCGGTGCTGGCCACCTTCGACATCAGCCTGCTGTGGTTCGGCGTCTTCATGGTGATCCTGGTCGAGCTGGCGCTGGTCACCCCGCCGATCGGCATGCTCAGCTACATAGTCCACCGGATCGCGTCGAACCCCGAGGTCAACGAAGGGATGACGGTCCGTCTGTCCGACGTGTTCAAGGGCGTGTCCTGGTTCGTCGTCACCAGCGCTGTCATCCTCGTCGCTCTGATCTTCTTCCCCGAGATCGCGCTCTGGTTGCCCGAGACCTCCGCCGCGGAGTGACCAGGTCACTGCCAGCGGATCACGGGCCACCCGCCACGGCCCGGTTACACCAGCCACGCAGCCACCACCAGACAAACCCGAGACAAAACCGAGGCAAACCCCAGGAGTCACCATGCAGCGGACCATCTTCACCCGAGAGCACGACGAGTTCCGCCAGTTGGTGCGCGACTTCATCACCAAGGAGGTGGCCCCGCACCGTGAGGAGTGGGACGAGCACGGACGCCCACCGCGCGAGTTCTTCCACAAGCTCGGAGAGCTCGGCATCCTCGGCATCCAGGTCCCCGAGGAGTTCGGCGGCGGCGGCGAGACTAGCTTCAAGTACAGCGCGATCATCTTCGAGGAGGTCGCCCGCGCCGGCGTGTCCTTCGGCTCCTATACGGTGCACTGCTGCCTCATCCTGCCGTACCTCCTCGAGTACGGGACCCCGGAGCAGAAACGGCGCTGGCTGCCGGTCTTCGCCTCCGGCGAGTTGATGACCGCCATCGCGATGACCGAGCCCGGCACCGGGTCGGATCTGGCGAACATCGCCACGACCGCCAAGCTCAGCACCGACGGCACCCACTACGTGGTCAACGGCTCCAAGACGTTCATCACCGGCGGCGTCACCGCCGACATGATCCTCACGGTCTGCCGCACCTCACCGTTCGACCCTGACAACCGCCGTCACGGCCTGTCGATCCTCTGCGTCCCCACCGACGCCGAGGGATTCTCCGTGGGCCGCAAGCTCGACAAGATCGGCCTGCGCCAGCAGGACACCGCCGAGCTGTCGTACAACGACGTCAAGGTGCCCGTGGAGAACCTGCTCGGGGAGAAGGACGCGGCGTTCTCCTACCTCACCCACAACCTCCCGCAGGAACGCCTGAGCATCGCGCTCAACGCGGTCGCCCAATCCGAGGCGGCGCTGCGACTGGCCACCGACTACACGCGTGAGCGAGTCGTCTTCGGCAAGCCCGTCTCCTCCTTCCAGAACACCAAGTTCGTGCTGGCCGAGTGCGCGACAGAGGTCGAGGTGGCCCGCGTGTACGTGGACCACTGCCTGGAACTGCTCGACCGGGGCGAGCTCACCGTCGCGGACGCCGCCAAGGCCAAGCTCCACGCCACCGAGATGGCCGCCCGCGTGATCGACCGGTGCCTGCAGCTGCACGGCGGGTACGGCTACATCACCGAATACCCCATCGCCCGCCTCTACACGGACACCCGCGTCTCCCGGATCTACGGCGGCACCAGTGAGGTCATGAAGACGATCATCGCCAAGAGCCTCGGGCTCTGACGGTCAGGGGGACTCTCACGTGTATCCAGGAAGATTCGCCATCACCCACCCGGACAAGCCGGCCGTCATCGAGGACGCCACCGGCCGCGTGGTCACCTACTCCGAGCTCGAGGCCCGTTCGGTACGGTTCGCCAACTGGCTCCTGGCCCGGGGGCTGCTGCCGGGCGACCACATCGCGGCGCTCTCTGTCAACGACGCCACGGTATTCGAGCTGTACTGGGGCGCGATGCGCTGCGGCCTGTACTTCACGATGGTCAACACCCACCTGGCCACCGACGAGGTCGCCTACATCGTCGCGGACAGCGGCGCCCGGGTGCTTCTCGTCTCGGGCGCCCTCGCCGAACTCGGTGAGTCGATCGTCGACCAGACGCCGCACGTCGAGCACCGGCTCGCGTTCGCCGGCGAGGTCCCCGGCCACCTCGACTACACGACCACCATGGCGGAGATGTCCACCACCCCGCCGGCGGACCAGCCGCGCGGGGCGGACATGCTCTACTCCTCGGGCACCACCGGCCGCCCCAAGGGCATCAAACCCGCGCTCGACGGTGCCCAGGTGGGCGACGAGCCGGGCCCGTCACTCGTGGCGCGCATGAAGCGCAACTACGGGTTCGACGACGACACCGTCTACATGTCCCCGGCCCCGATCTACCACGCCGCTCCACTGCGGTACGCCACGGGAACGCAGGCCCACGGCGGCACGGTGATCCTCATGGACCGCTTCGACCCGGAACACTGCCTGGCCGGGATCGAGAAGTACGGGGTCACGCACAGCCAGTGGGTCCCGACCCACTTCATCCGGATGCTCCGCCTGCCGCAGGCGGTGCGCGAGTCCTACGACGTGTCGTCGATGCGGGTCGCGATCCACGCCGCCGCCCCGTGCCCGGTGGAGATCAAGAAGGCCATGCTCGACTGGTGGGGGCCGGTGGTCTACGAGTACTACTCGTCCACGGAGTCCAACGGCGCCACCACGATCTCCCCGGACGAATGGCTGCGCAAACCCGGCAGCGTCGGACGTGTCGGACAGGGCTCCTCGGGCATCGTCCACATCTGCGACGAGTTGGGCGCGGAACTGCCCGCCGGTGAGGACGGGTGGATCTACTTCGAGCGCGACGACTACTCGTTCGAGTACCACAACGATCCCGGGAAGACCGCGGAGACCAGGCACCCCGACCACCAGAACTGGACCACGCTCGGCGACATCGGTCACCTCGACGAGGACGGCTACCTGTACCTGACCGACCGGGCCAAGTTCACCATCATCTCGGGCGGGGTCAACATCTACCCGCAGGAGATCGAGAACTGCATCGCCGTACACCCGGACGTCATCGACGTCGCGGTGATCGGCGTCCCGGACGAGGTGATGGGACAGTCCGTTAAGGCGGTGGTCCAACTCGTCCCGGGCGTCGAGCCGTCCGAAGCGACCGCCGAGCGGATCAAACAGCACTGCCTCGACCGGATCGCACGCTACAAGTGCCCCCGCACCGTGGCGTTCACCGAGGTCATCCCCCGCACTCAGACGGGGAAGCTGGTCAAGGGCCGACTCGACACCTCGGTCTGACCCACCAGAGCAGACGCCACCGCGCCACCCGCCCCGCATCTCACCCGAATCGGAGAATCCGTGCACAACGCAGTCATCATCGACGCCGTCCGCTCCCCCATGGGGAAAGGCAAGCCGGGCGGTGCCCTCGCCGACCTGCACCCCGTCGACCTCCTCGCCCAGCTACTCTCCGGACTCGTCGACCGGACCGGCCTCGACACCGCCCTGGTCGACGACGTCATCGTCGGCGTGGTCAGCCAGGTCGGCGAACAATCCGGCACAGTCGGCCGCCAGGCCGCCCTCGCCGCGGGGTTCCCCCAGCACGTGCCCGGCGTCACCGTCGAACGCAAGTGTGGCTCGAGCCAGCAGGCCGTCGACTTCGCCGTCCAAGGTGTGGTCGCCGGTGCCTACGACGTGGTGATCGCCGCCGGCCTCGAGTCCATGAGCCGCATCCCGATGGGCGTCAACCGGCTCGACCAGGATCCCCACGGACCGCTCGTCCACGCCCGCTACCCGAACCTGACCAACCAGGGCGTGGCCGCCGAACTCGTGGCCGGCAAGTGGGACCTGTCCCGTGAGCAGCTGGACGAGTACTCGGCGCGCTCCCACGACCGCGCGGACGCCGCACGGTCGAGTGGATGGTTCGACGAAGAGATCGTGCCCGTGACCACCCCGGCGGGACTCGTGGACCGCGACGAGTCGATCCGACCGGGCACCACCGCCGAGAGGCTGGCCGACCTGCGTACGGCGTTCGACACCGAGGCCGCACGGGCCGAGCGGCCAGAGATCGACTGGAAGGTCACCGCCGGCAACTCCTCGCAGATCACCGACGGCGCCGCGGCGATGCTCATCATGAACGAGGACGTCGCGCGCTCACTGGGCCTGACGCCGATCGCGCGGATCGTGGCCTCCGCCGTCGTCGCCGACGACCCGGTCCTCATGCTCACCGGCCCGATCCCCGCCACCCGCAAGGTCCTCGACCGCGCCGGGATGACCATCGCGGACCTCGACACTTACGAGGTCAACGAGGCCTTCGCGTCCGTGCCGCTGGCCTGGCGGGACGAGATAGGCGCCGACGACGACAAGCTCAACCCCGTCGGCGGCGCGGTGGCTCTGGGCCACCCGCTCGGCGCATCGGGTGTGCGCATCATGACCACGATGATCCACCACCTGCGCCGCACCGGCGGCCGCTTCGGACTCCAGACGATGTGCGAAGCCGGCGGGATGGCCAACGCGACCGTAGTAGAGGCCCTCTGACCCCCTCTCTCGTCCGAGAGATCCCCCTCCAGAAAGGCACAATCCATGGATCTGACAAACGCCAGCGCACTGGTGACCGGCGGCGCCTCCGGACTGGGTCGGGCGACCGTGGCCCGGTTCGTCGACGCCGGTGTCCCCACCGTCCTGGTGGACCTGCCGTCCTCGAACGGGCAGCAGGTTGCCGAGGAGTTCGGTGACCTCGTCACCTTCGCCCCCGCCGACGTCGCCGATCCCGAGGAGATCACCGCGGCTGTCCGGGCTGCGGCGGACCGCGCTCCCCTGCGCGCGGTCGTGCACTGTGCGGGCATCGGCCGGACCGTCCGGGTGGTGGACCGCGAGGGCGAGCCGGGCTCGCTGGAGGACTTCGAGCTGGTCGTGCGGGTGAACCTCCTGGGTTCGTTCAACGTCCTGCGGATCGCCGCGGCCGAGATGGCCGAGAACGATCCCGTCGACGGTGAGCGCGGCGTGGTCGTCATGACCGCCTCCGTGGCCGCGTGGGAGGGACAGATCGGCCAGATGCCCTACTCCGCGTCCAAGGCCGGCATCGTCGGGATGACGATCGTCGCCGCGCGGGACCTGGCCCGCCGCCAGATCCGCGTCAACACGATCGCCCCCGGCATCTTCGAGACGCCGATCTTCGATCGCCATCCGGCCGAGCTGGTCGAGGGCCTGGCCGCACAGATCCCGCATCCCTCGCGGCTCGGTCGGCCTGACGAGTACGCCAAGCTCGCGCTGCACGTGGTGGACAACGCCATGATCAACGGCGAGACCATCCGCATCGACGGCGCGATCCGGATGGCGCCCAAGTGAACATCGAGACGGCCGACCGTGTGCACGTGGAGGAGATCAACGGCGTGATGGTGGTGACGCTCGACCGCCAGCACGCCCGCAACGCCATCAACCGGGCGACGTCGGAGGCGGTCGCCGCGGCGATGGAGGAGCTGGACCGGCGGGACGACCTCTCCGCGGGCGTCATCACCGGTGCCGGGCCGGTGTTCTGCGCCGGGATGGATCTCAAGGCGTTCCTCGCCGGCGAGGACGTGTCGCTACCGGGCCGCGGTTTCGCCGGGTTCGTGGAGCAACCTCCGGCTAAGCCACTCATCGCCGCGGTCGAGGGTCCGGCGCTCGGGGGTGGGTTCGAGATCGTCCTGGCCTGCGACCTCGTGGTCGCGTCCGAGACCGCGCGATTCGGACTTCCCGAGGTCAAACGGGGTCTGCTCGCGGGGGCCGGCGGACTCATGCGTCTGCCGCGGCGGGTGCCGTATCAACTGGCCATGGAGATGGCGTTGACCGGCGAGCCCGTCGACGCCGGGACCGCCCGCGCGGCCGGGCTGATCAATCGCCTAGTCCCCGCAGGCGGCGCCCGCGACGCGGCAGTGGAGCTCGCCTCCGCGATCGCCGCCAACGCCCCACTCGCCGTGCGGGCGTCCAAGGAGATCATGACCGGGTCCCGCGAATGGACCTCCGAGGAGGAATTCGGAAAGATGAGGGGGATATTCCTACCGGTGAGGTCCTCCGACGACGCCCGCGAGGGAGCGTTGGCATTCAAGGAGAAGCGCCGACCCCGGTGGACGGGCAACTGAGGAGACCGAAGATGACCAGCGGCACGGTGCAGAGTGACCTGTTGGCTGTCGCACGCCGCGAGTTCGTGGAACACGGTTACGGCGGAGCGTCCATCCGCTCGATCGCCCAGAAGACCGGGGTGAGCCTGTCGGCGATGTATTACCACTACGCCAGCAAGCAGGAACTGCTCGCGGCGATGCTCAATGTCGGGATGGACTCATTTGAGCAGCGGGTGGTCGACGAGTTCCAGGCGAAGGATCCGACCCCCACCGGTCGACTGCTGGGGTACGTCGCCTCACTGGTCCGGTTCCGCACCCTCGAGCAGGAGCAGTCCCAGCTGGTCCAGACTGAAACCCGGAACCTTGAACCAGCATCCCTCTCCGCGTACCGCGAGCGGCAACGGCAGTCCAGCGAGCCGCTGCGACAGGCGCTCGCGGACGGCGTCGCCAGCGGAGAATTCCGCACACCGTTCCCGGAGGACTCGTACCGGTCGATCCTGGGCATGTGTAACGCGATCGCCCACTGGTACGAGCCGGGCGGCGACCTCCTGGTCGAGGAGATCGTGCACCGATACCAGGAGCTCGCACTGCGCGTGGTCTACCACCGCGACGTCGCCTCCCCGGAAACAGACCCCGGGACCTGACCCCGTTTCTGATCCCGGGACCTGATCCCGCCGGCATCCGGGGACGAATGCCCCGGCTGTCAGTCGGGGTTGCGGGCCTGCTCCGCCTGGGCCTCGCGGCGGACGTCGGCGGCGTCGTCGATGGTCTTCTGCCGCTTCTCCTCGGCCTTGTCGCTGGCGGTGGTGTCACGGGGCGGGAGCTGGATGGTCTCCTCGGCGTGCATCCCGGCCTGGAGTTCGCGGGCCCGCTCCATCTCGGCGTCGACCTCGGCCCCGAACAGCAACGCGTTGTTGGTGATCCACAGCCAGAGCAGGAACATGATGACGCCGGCCAGCGAACCGTAGGTGGCGTTGTAACTGCCGAAGTTCGACACGTAGAACACGAACGCGGCCGTGGCGACCGCCCAGACCAGCAGCGCCACGATCGCACCCATGGAGATCCACCGGAACCTGGGTTGCTTGATGTTGGGCGAGAACCCGTAGAGCACGGCCAGGATCACGATGACGACGAGGACCAGCACCGGCCACTTGGCGATGCCCCACACGGTCACGGCGGTCTCGCCGAGGCCCACGAGGTCACCCACCCAGGCGGCGATCGGGCCGCTGACGACCAGCATGAGCCCGGCCAGGCAGACCAGGAGCAGAAGGACCGCGGTCAGCACGATCATGGCGGGCTTGAGCTTCCAGAAGGGGCGCCCCTCCTCGACCTCGTAGATGCGGTTCATGGCCCGCCCGAAGGCGCCCACGTAGCCGGACGCCGTCCACAGCGCGCCCAGCAGACCTGTGATGAGGGCGAGTCCGGCGGCCGGGGTGTTGACCAACGAGTCGATGGGCCCCCGCAGAGCCGCGAGTGTCTCCTCCGGGGCAGCACCCTCGAACAGCTCCATCACGGCGTTGACGGTCTCCTGGCCCTGACCGAACACGCCGAGCAGGGACACCACCGCCAGCAGCGCCGGGAAGATCGAGAGCACCGCGAAGTACGTCAGCGCGGCGGCCAGGTCCGTGCATTTGTCCTTGGAGAACTCGGCGGCGGCACGCGTGAGGCCGATCTTCCAGGTCCCGGCCTTCAGTGAGGTCGGCGAGTCGGGCTTCCCCGAATCCGGGTCGGCGTCCGGGTCGGGCTTGTCGGTGATGTCGCGGCTGCTGTTCGGGCTCATGGAAATGACTGTCCCACCGGAGGCCCGCTCGCGCATCCTGTGGGGTCGATCTCCCCGGGGCGGAATCAGGCATCATGTGCGTTACCCTCCTGGGTGTCACATCACCAAAGAGTCACTTCACCTGTGTCGCAGCACTCGCGACCCCGACCCCCACAGGAGCACCCATGAGCCTGTCCAACGCCATCCTCCGCGGAGTCACCGGCGCGTTCGTCCTCAACTCGGGACTGTCCAAGCGCAACCTGCCCACCGAGGCGGCCCAGGGCCTACAGGGATTCGCCGCCACCGGCGTCCCGCAGGTCACCAAGCTGGAGCCGGACACGTTCGGCAAGTTCGTCGCCTACTCCGAGATCGGGATCGGCGCGGCATTGCTCACGCCTGTGGTCTCGCCCCGCCTCGCGGGCGCCGCGCTCGGCACCTTCTCCGCCGGCCTGCTGGCGATGTACTTCCGCAACCCCTCGATGACCGAGTCCGACGGCATCCGCCCCTCCCAGGAGGGCATGAGCCTGGCCAAGGACGCGTTCATGGCCGCCATTGCCGGAGCCCTGGTCACGAGCAGGTGA
>NZ_JAALEA010000199.1 GCF_014145145.1 Dietzia cercidiphylli | reverse complement strand
CGCCGCCGCAAAGCTGGCCCGCCGCCTCGCCCGCGGCCCGCGCCGCGCACTGGAACTGACCAAGCGCGCCGTCACCGGGGCCACCCTCGCCGAGCTGGACGCCGCCCTGGCACGGGAGCACGAGGGACAGTGCGAACTCCTGGTGTCCGACGACTTCGCCGAAGGGGTCGCCTCGATCCTCGAGAAGAGGCGCCCCGACTTCTCCTGACCTGGTTCTCCACCCTCACCGCTCCCCACGAAAGGCCGACTCATGACCACCGCCACCATGGACCCAGTCGCGGAACTCCACGCCGCCCGTCGCAACCACTGGAACACGTGGGTGGCCACCCACGCCGAGATGAACCCCGACGGCGAGGCGCTGCGCTACCTCGGCCAGACCACCACCTGGTCGCAACTACACGAGCGCAGCGGCCTCTTCGCCGACGCGCTGGCCCGTCGTGGGGTCGCCAGGGGTGATCGGGTCATGCTGATCACCCTCAACAACCCGGAGTTCGTCGAGGCGGTGCTCGGCATCAACCGGTTGGGTGCCATCGCGGTGCCGGTGAACTTCCGCCTCACCCCGGCCGAGTTGGCCTACCTGGTGAGTGACTGCGCGCCGAAGGTCGTCGTCACCGACGCCCTGCTCGCCCCGCTCGTCGGGGCGATCCGTGCCCAGGGTGAGGAGCCCGGAGACCACATCGTGATCGGCGGCGAATCCGGCACCGAGAACCAGACCACCTTCGCCGACGCGCTGGCCGAGGAGGGCGAACCGCATCCGCCGGTCGACGTCCCGGAGGACTCCACCGCCCTCATCATGTACACCTCGGGCACCACGGGTCGGCCCAAGGGCGCGATGCTCTCCTACGAGAACCTCACCGCCCAGTCCCTGACCTGTATCCGGGTGTTCCGGCTCTTCGACGAGGAGGGGCGCGCACTGTGCGCGGCCCCGATGTTCCACATCGCGGCGCTCGGTTCGATCGCCCCGAGTCTCCAGCTCGGCGGCGTCACGGTGGTCCACCCCCTGCAGGCCTTCGACCCGTCCGCACTGCTCGACACCCTCGAGGCGGAGCGGATCACCAGCGTCTTCCTCGTGCCGGTGCAGTGGCAGGCCGTCTGCGCCGAGCAGAAGGCCCGCCCGCGGACGCTCGTGCTGCGCAACATCTCGTGGGGTGCGGCCCCGTCCACGGACACGATCCTGCGCGCCATGTCCGAGACGTTCCCGGACGCCCTCAACTGCGCGGTGTTCGGCCAGACCGAGATGAGCCCCATCACCTGTGCGCTCGACGGTGACGACGCGATCCGCAAACTCGGGTCGGTCGGCAAGGTCATCCCCACCCTGCAGGCCCGTGTGATCGACGCGTTCGGGGAGCCGGTCGGTCCCGGCGAGGTGGGCGAGATCGTCTACCGCGGACCCACCACCATGTCCGGCTACTGGAACAAGCCCGCGGAGACCGCGGAGGCCTTCGAGGGTGGCTGGTTCCACTCCGGTGACCTGGTCCGGATGGACGACGAGGGCTTCGTCTACGTCGTGGACCGCAAGAAGGACATGATCATCTCCGGCGGTGAGAACATCTACTGCGCCGAGGTCGAGAACGTCATCGCCGGCCACCCCCGGATCCGTGAGGTCGCGGTGATCGGTCGCAAGGACGAGAAGTGGGGCGAGGTGCCCGTCGCGGTGGTCGCCCAGCACGAGGAGGAGGGCCGCGCGGACATCACCCTCGACGAGCTGACCGGGTGGCTACGCGACAAACTGGCCGGCTTTAAGCTGCCCAAGCACCTCGTGCACGTGGAGGAGCTGCCGCGCAACGCCAGCGGCAAGGTGGTCAAGGGCGCGCTCCGCTCGGAGCACGGCTCCACGGGTGTCTGACCCGGCGGCCGAGTCGACGTCGGAACCCGGATACCACTGACATGGTCTTCCAACTCCCCGCGGGCCGAGGCCCGGTGGTCGATCTGGCGGGACAGGTCGGATCGCTGGTCGGCTACTCGGTGTTCACCCTGCTGAGCTGCGTGCGCACGGTCGCCACGGGGCGGCTCTCGCTCGCCGAGACCCGCGACCAGGCCCTGTTCGTCGCGCGGGTGTGCTCGGTGCCGGCGTTGCTATTGATGCTGCCGGTCGGCGTGCTCGTCGCCGTGTCGGTGGGGGAGTTGGCGGGCCGACTGGGGGCGGCCGGGTACGCGGGCGCCGTCGTGGCCTTCGTCGTGGTGGGGCAGGCGTCGGCGCTGGTCTGCGCGCTCATGCTGGCCGGGGTCGGCGGCTCGGCCATCTGCGCGGACCTGGGCTCCCGCACCATCCGCGAGGAGGTCGAGGCCATGGAGGTCATGGGGCTCGACGTGATCGAGCGGCTCGTGGTGCCCCGCGTCATCGCGACAGTGCTGGTCTCCCTGGTGATGTGCGCCCTGGTCACCGCGATGGGGGTGACCGCGTGTCTGATCTATCAGGTGTACGGCCAGGGGGAGTCGGCCGGGGCGTTCCTGTCCACCCTGAGCGCCTACGGCCGGCCCTCCGATCTGTGGATGGCGATGGTCAAGTCGGTCGCGTTCGCCGTGGTCTCCGCTCTGATCGCGACGTTCAAGGGGCTGCACGCCAGTGGCGGGTCGAGCGGGGTCGCGGACGCGGTCAACGAGACGGTCGTCCTGGCCTTCGTCACCGTGTTCGTGATCAACACCGTCATGTCGGCGGTCTACGGGCTCGCCGTGCCGTCGGTGGGGAAGTACTGACATGACCTCCCTCCCCGTCACCGACACGAGCGCCGCCCAGCGGCTCCGGGCATCCCGGCCGGCTGCGGTCCTGGCGCGCACCGCCACCGGCATGGCCGAGGTCGGCCGGCACGTGACCTTCGCGGGTCGGGTGCTCCTCACGCTGCCCACCGCGTTGGTGCGCTACCGCAAGCAGGTGGTCAAAGAGGTCGTCGACGTGGGCTTCGGCTCCAACTCGTTGATCGCCGGCGGCGGCACCATCGGCATCGTCCTGGCCATGTCGGCGGTCGCGGCGATCATGGTGGGCGTCGAGACCTACCGCGGTCTGGACCTGATCGGCATGACCAGCCTGTCCGGGATGCTCTCGGCGATGGCCAACACGCGCGAACTCGCGCCCGTCGTGGCCTCCATCGCCCTGGCCGCCAAGGTGGGCACCGGCTTCACCGCCCGGCTGGGCTCGATGCGGATCTCGGACGAGATCGACGCCCTCGACGCGATGTCCGTGCCGACGATCCCCTACCTGGCCGGGACCCGGGTCATCGCCACGATGATCTGCATCGTGCCGCTGTACGCCGTCGGACTGGTGGCGACGTACATCGCCACACGGGTGGTGGTGGTGCACGTCAACGGCGGCTCGGCGGGTACCTACGACTACTTCTTCCACATCACCCTGGGACCCGAGGACGTCCTCTACTCGCTGATCAAAGCGGTGGTGTTCGCCCTGGTGATCGTGCTCGTGCACTGCAGCTACGGGTATCACGCGACGGGCGGCCCCGAGGGCGTCGGGCGGGCCGCGGGCCGTGCGCTGCGGACCAGCATCCTCCTCATCGGGTTCATCGACATCGTGCTCACCTTCGCCCTGTGGGGCCTGGTGCCCGAGGTCCCGGCGTTGGGGATCACGTGAGGCGGCGTGTGGCGGGACCGACGCCCGAGCGGACGCTGGCGGTCCGCGGGCTGGTCGCGAGTGTCGTGGCCGTGGTGCTGGCGGGGTTCCTCGTCGCCCGGGGCGCGGGCGTCCTCGACCCGGGGGCGACGGTGACGGCGGTGCTGCCCTCGGAGGCGGGCCGGGTCCCGGTCCACGCCCCCGTCCATCACCTCGGGGTGAAGGTGGGTGACGTGCGGTCGTCCATCGGTGTCGTGTCAGGTGACAGTTCGGGTGACGACGACGAACCGGGCACGAGGATAGAGATGCTGATCGCCCCGGAGCACGCGGAGCGCATCCCCTCCGACGTCGTCGTCCGTGCGGTCCCGCGGACACTGTTCGGGGACGTGCGCCTGGACCTGGTGACCCCGGGCGAGCCGGGGACGACGCGCCCCGCCGGAGGGCTCGACAGCGGAGACGTCCTGGCCGCCGACCGTTCCGAGGAGGCCGTGCTCCTCTACGACGTGTTCACCCGCGCGAGCGACCTGCTGGTCTCCATCGAACCCGAACGTCTGCAGGTCACGCTCACCGCACTCGATCGGGCCCTCGACGGCCGGGGCGAGATGCTGGGGAGGGTCATCGGGGACGTGGACCGGGCGGGTGAGCACCTGTCGCCCGCGCTGGAGGAGACCGCCGGTGCGTCCTCCGCCCTCGCCTACCTCGCCGAGGACCTGGCAGCGGCCGGCCCGGTGATCCTCGAGACCCTGCAGGAGGCGACGCGGCTCTCGCAGATCGTGGTGGACCGCCCCGATTCCCTCGGCCGGCTGCTCGACGCGGGCCTGGCGGTCACCGGGTCGGGCGCGCACATGGCCGACCGGACCGTGACGGGTGCGATCCGACTGGTCGACGACACCGGGGTGGTGTTCGACCGGACCGCCCGGAACCCGCACGGGGTCATCCGGACCCTCTACGCCATGCGCCCCATGGGGGAGGCCGGGGAGGCGGCGTTCTCCACGGGGCGGTTCACCATCACGGCGGTCCCGTCGTTCTCCGACCCCATGCCGTACGGGCCCGAGGACTGCCCCCGCTATCCCGACCTGGCCGGGTCGACGTGTTCGGGTGCGGCGTCCCCCCACCGCGGGACCGGTCTCACGGTCGCCGCCGCCTCGGAGCGGGACCTGATCCGGGAACTCCAGGCGGCCGCCGCGTCCGAGCCCGGGTCGCCCGTGCCTCCGCCCGCCGATCCCGAGGTCGCGCCCGATGCCGCGGCGTGGACCATGCTCGGTCCGCTCGTGCGGGGTACCGAGGTGACGATCCGATGACGAGTCACCGCGGTCTGCGTCCGGCCCTGGGGCTCTTCGTCTACTGCCTGGTCGGGGTCCTGTGCACGGTGCTGGTGGTCAACACTCTCCGGGTGCCGATCGGGTGGGGAGCGCGGGCGTACGGCGCCGAGTTCACCGACGTCGGCGGGCTCGGCCCGGGCTCCGAGGTCACGGTCGCCGGCGTCCGCGTGGGCAGGGTGCTCGGAGTCGGGCGGGAGGTCGGCCCCCTGGGCGAGACGATCGCCGTCGTCGACTTCGAGGTCGAGCGCTCGGCGCCGGTCGCGAGTGGCGCGCGCGCGTCGGTCCGCTACGGGGACATGCTGGGCATCCGCTATCTCTCCCTCGATCCCCCACCGGACGGCGGACCGGCCGTCGGCGGTGCCGACCCGCTGCCGGAGGGGACGCGTATCCCGCTGGAGGCCACCACCGATCCCGTGGACCTCACCGCGCTCGTCAACGGGTTCAAGCCGCTGTTCGAGGCGGTGCGGCCGGACGAGGTCAACACCCTCTCGCGCACCGTGGTCGCCGCGTTCCAGGGCGAACCGGGTGCCATGGACGTCCTGCTCGCCCGCCTGGCGCTGCTGAGCCGGGACATCGTCGGCAGGCAGGACGTGTACACCCGGCTCGCGGACAACATCACGGCGCTCAACACCACGCTCACCGAGCGGGAGGAGGACCTCCAGCGGCTGGTCAGGGGACTCGACACCGTCTCCGGGGCGCTCGCGGACGGCGGCGGGAACGACCTCGCGGTGCTCATCGAGCGCGGGGACGCGGCCACCGCGACACTGGCCTCGATGCTCCGCGAGACCGATCCGGATCTCCGCGCGAGCGTGGACGCCGCTCGTCACACGACCGACGGGTGGATCCCCAACACCCCGGCGTTCGACACCGCGATGGGCAAGGCCCCGCTGTTCGCCCGGGAGGTTAACGCCCAGGCTCAGAAGGGTGGCTTCCTGGCCCTCTACATGTGCAACTTCACGGTCAAGTGGGACGACTGGGAGACCAGCCTGTTCGGTTACCGGAACTCGGGGGCGTGCCGATGAGTCCGATCACCATGGTGCGGGAGAGTCTGGTCGACCTCGTCCGCGACCCGAGGCACACCCGTCGCGGCAACACCGTCTTCGTGGGAGCCACGTCGATCCTGCTGGTCATCGCGATCTTCGCGGCGAGCATGGCCCTGCCCCGACTGTGGTACGTCCTGCGCACCGACCACTACGCGGCCGAGTTCGCCAACGCCGGGGGGTTACGGACGGGGGACCCGGTCCTGGTGGCCGGCGTGCCCAGTGGCCGCGTGGACTCCCTGACGTTGGAGCACGGGCTCGCGGTGGTGGGGTTCCGGCTCGACCGGGGCCAGGACCTGGGCGAGGCGAGCACCGCCACGATCGGTCTCAAGTCGATCCTCGGGAACAGGTTCCTCGAGGTCACGCCGGCGGGCGGGGGGGACCTCGGCCCGCACCGGCGGATCGGGGTGGAACGCACCACGTCGCCGTACATGATCGACGACATCGGGGGAGCGGTCACGGACCTGGCCGAGGAGCTCGACACGAGGGCCGTCAGCGCGATGATCGACAGCCTGGACAGCATCCTGCCGCAGGACGCCGGGGCCGCCGGTCAGTCGATCGACGACGTCTCCGCGGCCCTGGGTCTCCTCGCCCGCGAGGACGCGCGGATGTCCGGGGTGGTCACCACGACCCGCGAACTGACCGGGGTCCTCGTCTCGCAGGAGGCGGGTATCCGAGCTCTGACCGACCAGTCACTCGTGCTGGTCACCGTGCTCACCCAGCGTCGTGAGGCGCTCAGCTCCCTCGTGTCGTCCCTGGAGGATCTCGCGACCCGGGTGCGGGTGCTGCTCGACGAGGAGGCCGAGGACGTGGACCGCGTGCTGGGCAACATGCGCTCGATCAGCGAGACCTACCAGAGGAACATCGACGCGATGGACGAGGTGCTCACCCGGATGCCACCAGGACTCCGCGCGGTCACGGACGCGACCGGGAACGGCCCGTGGACGGATGTCGCCACACCGACCGGCCCGATCCCGGATTCGGCGCTCTGCGCCCTGGGGGTGATGGACGGATGCAACTGAGACGTGTGAGCCGGACCAGGGTCGTCGCGATCGTCGTCACCGCCCTCGCCGCCGTCCTGGTGTTGGCCTCTCTGCTCTCCGGCGCCCGGGGAGACGGCGGTCGCCAGGTGATCACGGCCGAGTTCGCCTCCGCCGAGGGCGTGTACGTCGGTTCGCAAGTCCGGATCGTGGGGGTCGAGGTGGGGATCGTCGAGAAGGTCGAGCCGACGGGGGACCTCGCACGGGTGCGGCTCTCACTGGATCCCGGTACGCGGTTGCCCGCGGACGTGGGGGCTGTGGTGATGAACCCGGCCGTCATCGCCGACCGGTTCGTCGAGCTCACCCCCGCCTACGTGGGCGGGCCGACGTTCCCGGACGACGGGGTGATCCCGGCCGAGCGGACGCGGGCACCCCTCGACTTCGACGAGTTCGTCTCCAGCCTGGACACCCTGAGCTCGGCGTTCTCGCCCGGAGCCGACGAGGTGGCACGTGGTCTCGACCGGGGGGCCGAGGCCCTCGACGGCCGGGGGGAGACGCTGAGCCGGGCCATCCGGAACCTGTCCACGGTCTCGGCGGTGGGCGGGGACCGGGCCGAGGATCTCGACGCGATCGTCACCGAGCTCGCGGTGCTGATGGACGCCGCGGGCGGTCGCGACCAGACCATGCGCGACCTCGTGCTGGGACTCGACGACCTGGGTCGGCAGCTCCGGGACGACCAGATCGACGTGGCGGCCCCGGCGGAGGACCTCCGTGTGATCCTCGACGAACTCGACGCGATCGTCGCCGCGCGCGGGGACGACATCACCGGGACGACCGCCGCGACCCGCGAGGTGACGGCGTTGTACGCCCGCCACCGCGCGGACTTCGCGGAGTTCCTGGATCTGTACCCGGTGATGATGGAGAACCTCGCGGCCGGGATCGGACCCGACGGCCGCGCGCGCATCCGCCTCAACGTCTCGTCCAACATCACCCACTTCGCCCGTGGCCGCGAACTCTGCCGACGTGAGCCGCTCCCACTGTGCACGGGCGCCGGCCTGACCAACCCGCTCATGTTCCCGGTCGAACAGAGTGACCCGATCGGCCTGGTCGGGGCGTTCGAACGAGTCGCGGGGGGTGGGTGAGCGCCATGCGTGAGACCAGAACCCGTCCGCACCTGGTGCGCGGACTCGTGGCCCTCCTCGGGGTGGCACTGCTCGGGGGTGCGGCGATGGTGGCCGTGAACACGCCACAACTCGCACTCCAGTCTGTTCCCCTGGGGATGGACACCGGGGAGGGCTCGGCGGACGTGGAGATGCGGTTCGAGCGCGCCGACCGGCTCGCACCCGGAGCGGAGGTCCGCTACGGGGGACGCCTCGTCGGCCGGGTCCGCAGCGTCGGCACCGACGGAACCGAGGCCGTGATCGGCGTCCGCCTCGAGGGTGACTCCGGCGTCCCCGCCGGCGTCTTCGCCGAGATCCGCCTGCCCACCGCCCTCGGCAGCCCGTTCATCGCGCTCACCCCGCCGGCGGCGCCCGCGACCGGTGCACTACTCGAGGACACGGGGGTCGTTCCGCGGGTGCACACCGGCGTCGGTCCGGACCTCGAGTCGAGCCTCGCCTCGCTGGGACTGCTGCTCAACGGGAGTGGGATCGCGCAGCTCGGCTCGGTGATGGAGGAGCTCACCGTGGCCCTGGACGGGCGAGGTGAGGAGATCGGGCGCATCCGGGAGCGTGGGGACCGCGCCCTGGAGTTGTACGAGGCGAACCGCGACGAGATCGACCGGACGATCCTCGCCCTGGACCGGGTCAACGCCTCGCTCGCCGGTCGCCGCGAGCTCATCGACCGCGGCATGCGGGTGTCCGCCGACCTCGTCTCGGAGGCGGCGGCCAGTCGGGAGACGATCACCGCACTCATGGACACCACCACCGCCCTGACAGTGCAGGTCGAGCAGTTCACCTCGGCTACGGACGGGCGCCTGACGCCGTCACTGCGCACACTGACCGTCCTGCTCGAGGACATGGAGGGCTTCGGGGACGAGGTGGCCCCCACCCTGGACGCCCTGCAGCGCTTCGTCACGAACTTCGACGTCGCGATCCGCGGGGACCACATGATGTTCGACGGCGCGCTCGACCTCCCCGGCTCGCTGGATGCCCTGGGCACCGGCGGTGAGGCGCGCGCGGGTCGACCGCTGCCGCCCGGTGCCACCGGCCCCCCCGACGCCCAGCCGCCCGTGGGGGGTGCGCCGTGAACCGCCACATCGTCACGCAGGCGCTGCTGTTCGCGTTCATCTCGGTGGTCGCCATCGGCTACGGCATCCGGTACATCGGGGAGGACGCCGACGTGGCGAGTGGTTTCCGGGTGGTGGCCCACGTCGAGGACGCGCGGGGCCTCGGACCCGGGGTGCGCGTGACCTACCGCGGCGTGGACGTGGGGGAGGTCCAGGACGCCGTTCTCGACGGGGTCGGCGGGGTCCGGCTCCACCTGAGGATCGTCGACGGCACCCGGATCCCCGTCAGCGCACACGCCCGGGTGGTGACCAGCACGGCCCTGGGGGACAACCGGCTCGACGTCCGGCCGACGAGCGGAGCCGGTCCCTACCTGGGAGAAGGTGGTGAGTTGCTGGTCCCCGAGGACGAGCAACCCGCGTCGATCGAGCACCTCATCGCCGATATCGACACCTCGCTGCGGGCGCTGGACCCGGAGTCCCTGGCCTCGTTCGGGGACAGCGTGGCCACCGCTCTCGAGGGCAACGGCCCGCGGCTTGGCGCGATCCTCGAGGACACCGCACTGCTCACGGCTGTGTTGACCGAGCAGGCTCCCACGTTCCGCGGGCTCGTCGGCGACGGGCTCGTGACCGTGCGCGCGCTGGCGGCCCGCCCGGATCCCCTCAGCGGGTCGGCCTCGGTGGCCCGCGACGTCGCCGAGCAGCTGGCCCGCCGGGAGGACACGCTCGTGTACCTGCTCGACCGCTCACCCGAGGCGATGCTCCGGGCCCAGGTGCTCCTCGATGCCAACCGGGAGGACGCGGCCGGCCTGCTCGCCAACACCCTCGTCGTCACACCCGTGTTCCGCGATCGGGGACCCGCCTGGGAGGCCGGCCTCACCCAGGGCGAGCGGGGACTGCGGGCCCTGGCGGGGACCGTGCGTGACGGTCGCGCGGACTTCCAACTGGTCGCCACCCAGGGGCCGGTGTGCGTCTACCCGTACGAGCCCCGCGACGTCGTCGACCACTCCCCGCGTGAGCCGAATCTGCGGTTGTACTGCCCGCCGGGCGAGGACCTGGAGCAGCGGGGATCGCGGGCGGCTCCCCGACCGAACGACGAGGGACTGGCGGGGGCGACCGAACCCGGAACCAGGATCGGCCCGCACATGGCCGTCGACCCTGTGCTCGTCCCGACCGGCAAGGAGATCGCCGCGTACTGGGCGACGATGATGGAAGGACTGCGTCATGGCGGCTGAGGCACCCAGGGAGGACAACGTCCCGGAGGATAGGGCCCGGGCGGACAACGTCCCGGAGGACAAGGCCCGGGCGGACACCTCCACGGTGGACGACGATCCCGTGGAGGGCACGACCCCCCCGCGGAGGAACTCCGCTCGCATCGTGAGCGCTGTGGTCGTGGTGGCACTGGTGGCCGCGTGTGCCTGGTTGGGCTACCTCGTGTGGTCGGACCACCGGGAGGACGAACTCCGACGCAGCGCGGTCGAGGACGCCACCCGCCTGGTCGTCCAACTCGCCTCCTACGACCACGCCGACGTGGACGCCAACATCGAGGCGGTCGTGGCGGACGCCACTCCGGAGTTCGCCGACCGCTATCGCGAGGTCTCCGAGGGGCTGCGCGAGTTGCTCACCAACGGACAGGGCACCTCGACCGGAACCGTGACCCACGCGGGGGTTCAGAGCGTGGACACCGGCAGCGCCGTGGTGCTGGTCTTCCTGGATCAGGAGATCACCAACGTCACCGTGCCCGAGGGCCGGGTCGACGCGAGCCGCATGGTCGTGACCCTGGTCCGCGACGGGAACCGCTGGCTGCTCGACTCCGCCGAACTGGCCTGATCCGTCACCGCCGAACCGGCCTGATCCGACACCGCCGACCGAACGACACCGATACCCGAGGAGAACCGCCACGTGATCACCGAACTGCACCGCAATCCCGCCCCGCCCACCCCACGCCGTCGACCGCCCGTCCTCCCCGACGCCCTCGACTCGATCGGTGCGGCCGGCGGGGTCGCCAACGTCATCATGCAGTTGTCCTGGCCCGAGGTGGGCTGGGGGGTACGCGAGAGCCGGGTGGACACCGGCAACGTCTACAAGAGGCCCTTGAAGCGGGCCCGGACGACCTTCCAGTACCTGGCGGTGGCCACGCTGGGGAGCGACGACGACAAGCGGGTCTACCGCGAGGAGGTCACCCGCATCCACCGTCGGGTGCACTCCACACCCGACAGTCCGGTCGAGTACAGCGCGGTGGACCCCAAGCTCCAGATGTGGGTGGCCGCCTGTCTGTACGTGGGATTCGAGGACGTCTTCGAGTGGCTGCACGGACCCATGACCGAGTCCGACCGCGAGGCCTTCTACCGCTCCGCCCCGTCTCTGGGGACGACGCTCCAGGTGCGCGCCGACCAGTGGCCGGCGACGCGGGCGGAGTTCGACGACTACTGGCACGAGGGCAAGTCCCGGATCCGATTCGACGACCCGGTACGCGAACACCTGGTGGGTCTGACGGAGCTCCGGATGCTGCCGCAGCCCACGACGGTCCTGTTCGGGCGCCTGAACAAGTGGGTGACGACCGGGTTCCTGCACCGCGAGTTCCGCGACGCGCTGGGGCTGGCGTGGGACCCGCGGGACCAGCGGCGCTTCGAGCGGTTCCTGGCGCTCACCGCGGCGGCCAACCGGATGCTCCCGTACCCGGTCCGGACCCTCACCTACCGGGTGCTGCTGCTGGACCTGAAGTGGCGCCTGCGAACCGGACGGCCGCTGATGTGACGTCCCGGGGCTCACGTCGGAGATGAGACGGCGGAGGCCGGGGCGGTGTCGCCCCGGCCTCCGGTGGTCGCGGGTCCGACCCGCGCGACGAGTGCCGGGTGGTCAGGCCTGCGCGACCAGCGTCGCGCCCCGGTCCTCGTCGCGGTCCTCGTCCCACACGCCGGCGCGCTGGAGGTGCGCGATGAGCAGGTCGGCGCCGTTGGTGAACTCCCGGTCGACCACGGCGTGGGCCGTCTCCACGTCGCCGGTGCGCAGCGCCTCGAGCATCCGCCTGTTGTCCTCGAGCGCGGTGGACCGCCAGTCCGGATCCTCGGCGTAGAGCCGGTAGGGCATGTAGCGCGCGGCGTTGTTGAGGAAGCGGGACAGCTTGTCCGACCGGGACGCCCGGTTGATCGAGCGGTGGATGGCGTACTGCGCGCTCACCACACGGTCCGGATCGCCCGTCACGGCCGCCGTCTCGAAGTCCTCCACCAGGCGGGCGTGGTTCTCGAGGGCCGCCTCGTCGAACCGGGTGATGGCACGGTCGACGATCCGCTTGGACAGCCGGGCCTGCAGCCAGAAGATGTCCTCGACGTCCTGCCTGCTCATCGGCGAGACCAGGTAACCGCGTCGTGGGACCAGATCGACCAGCCCCTCCCCGCGCAGGGTCAGCAGGGCCTCGCGCACCGGGGTCACGCTCACCCCGAGAGCGGCCGCGGTCTCGTCCAGACGGATGAAGTCCCCGGGGCGCACCTCGCCGCTCATGATCCGGGTCCGGACGTGGTCCGCGACCTCCTCGGAGAGCTGCGGACGCTGCGCGAGTCGTGTTGCGGCCATATCCGCCACCTCATCTCCGGGGATCACGAACGACCGAGGGGCCTCGGCCGAGAATCGAAATCAAATATATCCGAGGAGTGTGCGATTGCCCAGCAGGGGTGAGCGCCTCTCCCCCGCTGTATGGCCCCGGTGGAGAGTCTCGCGCATGGCACCGGCCCGGGGGAGGTGGGCGTTTCTCCCGCGTGTGCCGACGTGCCGGGCGAGACTGGGGGCATGACCTCATCCGAGACCCGTCCAGCCGTCCGCACCGAGCGCCGCGATCACATCCTGCTCGTCACCCTCGACCGCCCCGAGGTCCGCAACGCCGTCAACGGCGAGGTGAGCACGCTGCTCGGGCGGGCCCTGCACGAGGCGGACACGGACCCGGAGATCCGGGTGGTCGTCCTCACCGGGTCGGGGGAGCAGTCGTTCTGCGCGGGGGCGGACCTCAAGGCGATCTCCCGGGGAGAGGACATTTTCCCGGCGGAGAACCGCCAGTGGGGTTTCGCGGGCATGATGCAGCATCACGTCTCCGTGCCGGTGATCGCCGCGGTCAACGGCACCGCATTGGGTGGGGGCTGCGAGATCGCGCTCGCGTGCGATCTCGTGGTGGCCGCCGAGCACGCGATCTTCGGGCTGCCCGAGGTCAGGCGGGGTCTCATCGCGGCGGCGGGCGGCGCGTTCCGGCTGCCGGCCCAGCTGCCCCACCGGGTGGCCATGGAGATGATCCTCACCGGCGAGCCGGTCACGGCCGAGCGCGCCCTGGACCTGCATCTGATCAACCGTGTCGTCCCTGCCGGGCAGCTGCTCGACGCGGCGCTCGAGCTGGCCGGCGTGATCGCCGCCAACGCCCCCTTGGCCGTGCAGGCCAGCAAGCGCGTCGCGCTGGGGATCAGCGACGGGGCCCGCGCGGCGGAGGACGACCGGTGGAAGGTCAGTGACACGGAGATGATCACCGTCATGACGTCGGAGGACGCGATGGAGGGCCCGCGGGCGTTCGCGGAGAAGCGCGCTCCCGTCTGGAAGGCGCGCTGAGACCCATCCCACATCCCGATCGGATGTGCACGCCGCCCGCCCGAACTACATTTCCTTCATGGGAGCCCAGTTCAGGTCAGCGGTGATCGAGGAGGACCTCCAGGTCCTCGACTCCGAGAGTCGGGAGCTCACGCCCAGGGCGTCCGAGCTGCTGGCCCACCGATCAGCGGACGTCGCTGCCGACGAGGTGCGCAACTGTGTGATCCGGACGCGCACCCGTCCGGCCCACACGGCCTCGGGCCTGCGCTCCGGGCTGCACGAGGCGCGCGAGGGACTGCGCCGGGTGGGCGAGGGCCGCGGCCTCACGGTGGC
>NZ_JAALEA010000198.1 GCF_014145145.1 Dietzia cercidiphylli | reverse complement strand
CGAGCGCCCGGCCCCGACCCCGAGCGCCCGGCCCGGCGATTCGGCGCGTTCTCGAAGGTATCGGCCGGGTGAGTCCGTTCCAGAACTCGCCGAAGATGTTCGAATCGAGATGAGTTCTCGCGGTTCGCTCGTAGTCGCTCCTGATCGGGAGCTTCCATCGACGCGGTCGCTGTGACCGCGTTCAGGCTGTGGATGGTCGTCCGCTTCGTCCACAGCGGGCCGATTACGCCCCGATAACCGAGCCCCCGCGTAGCACCATGCGGTCATGCCACCGACACACTCAGACCCTGCGCGCTCAGACCCTGCGCGACCGCCGAGGCGTGAGGCGGCCTTCGTCAGAGCCGTCTACGGTGGCGAGCCGTTCCTGGTCAACAGCGCACTGGCTGCGGGGATCCTCACAAGACAGGATCTGCGCACCCGCTTCCGTCGACTGCACCCGAGGGTCTACGTGCGAGCGTCAGCCGAACTCGACCCGGCGCAGAAGATCCGCGCGGCCTGGCTATGGGGTGGCCCACGCTCGGTGATCTGCGGGGGCGCCGCCGGGCACCTGGCCGGGGAGGCGTACTTCGGGGAGGAGCTAGTTCGCGACGAGGTCCAGCTCTGGAGGCCGACCTGGCGCAGGGCCCCGCCCGGGATCGTCGTCCGCAAGTGGACCGCCACTCCCGACCATCTGCTGTGGCAGGGGATGGCCGTGACGACCCCCGCCAGGACCGCAATCGACCTCGCCCGGCATATGGCGTCTGATGTCCGGGCGGTCGCGGCGCTCGATTCCATGTGTCGCACAGGCGGCACTGATCCGGATGCGATCGCGGCGGCGGCGTTCGCCATGGCAGGTCAGACCGGGGTCCGTCGTGTGCTGGGGTTGCTGCCCGCCGTGGATCCGTTGGCCGAGTCGCCCAAGGAGTCCGAACTGCGGTTGATCATGGGGGCGACTGATCTGCCGGTGTTCGAGTCGCAGGTCGAGGTGCGAGATGAGTCCGGCGCGCTGGTGTCGCGACTCGACCTGGGTAACCGCCGGTGGAAGGTCGGGTTGCAGTACGACGGCAACGAGCATCTGACCCGGGCCCGTCGAGACGGCGATTCCGTGGCGATGCTGCGGCTGGCGTCACTGGGATGGGAGGTGAGGCGGGTGACACAAGGTCTGCTGCACACCCCGCGGACGCTCACCAGATTCGTTCGCGGGGCCTTCGAGAAGCAGGGCTGGGAGCATTCCGTGTGACCCGGTCGCATTCACTGAATCCCGGTCACGTTCTGGGACGGGCCCACTCGGCCGATGCATCCAGGATCGCGCCGGATCGGGGTGGCCGCCGGATCGAGGTGGCCGCCGGATCGGGGATGGCCGGCGGGTGGCGACAGGCGGGTGGCGACAGGCGGGGTCGCGATCTCTAGGGCAATTGGCGGAACGCGTTGCGGAGAGCTGCCACGGCCTCCTCGGCGTCGAATCCCGAGCCCGCTGCACGTTCGGCGAACTCCTCCGCGGCCCGGGCCAGTACCGCGCCGGGCAGATCGGCCGCCGAGACGAACGTCCCCGAGCGGCCGCGGCCCTCCAGTACCCCCGACTCCTCGAGTTCGCGGTAGACCTTGGCGGCGGTGGCGCTGGAGACGCCGACCTCCTCCGCGAGCGTGCGCACGGCGGGCAGCCGAGTCCCTGCGGTGAGCACCCCACGCCGGACGCCCTCGACTATCTGCCCCTTGAGTTGGCGGAACGGCGGCTCCGCCGAGGCGGGGTCCACGGCCAGGGTCATCCCGGCCACCCGGGAGCCCGAACCCGGCGTGCGGGAGCCTGAACCCGGCGTGCGGGAGCCACTGCCCGGCGAGTGAGGAGTGGCTCCCGGCCCCGACCCGCTCATGGTCAGGCCCAGACCTGCTCGACCGGAGTCACCTCATGCGGCGGCGCGGCCGGGACGGCAGGCGCCGGGGTGCGCGAGAAGCGCGGCGCGGGCGCCGGCCCCATGTCCCCGGCGACCTCGACGAAGGTCTCCCTCGCCGTCATGTGGGGATGGGACAGCGCCTCGGTGTAGGTCAGCACCGGGGTCGTGCAGGCGTCGGTGCCGTAGAACAGCTCGGCCCACTCGTCGCGGGGCTTCCCGGCGAACTTCCCGGCGATGATCTCGCGCAGCTCGTCCCAGCGGTCCATGTCGAACTGCCCGGGCATGTCCTCGCCGTCGATGCCCATCAGTCGCGCGAACTCCGCGTAGAACTGCGGCTCGAGGCAGCCCACGGCCATGAACTTGCCGTCCGAGCAGGTGTACACGTCGTAGAACGGGAACCCGGTGTCGAGCATGTTGGTCCCGGCGACGTCCGACCACTGGTCGCGGGCGCGCATGGCCCACTGGAACTGGCCCAGCACGGAGGCGCCGTCGGTCATGGCGGTGTCGATGACCTGACCCTTGCCTGAGGTGGCGCGCTCGATGATCGCGGCGAGGATGCCCTGGATGAGGAACATCGACCCGCCTCCGAAGTCGCCGACCAGGTTGAGCGGCGGAACCGGGCGCTCGCCCTTGCGGGCGGTGGCGTTGAGGTGCCCGGTGAGCGAGATGTAGTTGAGGTCGTGGCCGGCGGTGTGCGCGAGCGGGCCGTGCTGGCCCCAACCGGTCATCCGGGCGTAGACCAACCGCGGATTGGACTCGAGGCACTCGTCGGGGCCGAGGCCCATGCGCTCGGTGACCCCGGGGCGGAAGCCCTCGACCAGCACGTCGGACTTGGCGATCAGGCCCCGGACCTGCGCCAGCCCGTCCTCGCTCTTGAGGTCGGCCTCCACCACGGTCCGGCCCCGCCGGGTGATGTGCGCCCAGCCGTCGGCGGACCTGGCGAGCTCACCGGGGCGCATGACGGTCACGACGTCGGCGCCCAGGTCGGCGAGCATCATGCACGCGTGGGGGCCGGGGCCGATTCCGTTGAGTTCGACGACGCGGATGCCGGCCAGGGGGCCGGAGGAGGCAGTGGTCACAGGTGTGCCCTTTCGTGTGGCGTTGCACACACGTTATCTTCTGCCGGTCCGCGGGAGCGGGGGAGCACGCGATAGAGGCCGGCGACGGAGGTCTACTAGCGTGGGCGCCATGACCGCAGCGCACGATCCCCTCGCCCCGCCAGTCGTCGACCGCTTCGGCACGCCGGGCACCCCGGACGCGACCCGAGTGATGCTGCTGGGCTCCGGCGAGCTGGGCAAGGAGGTGACGATCGCGCTGCAGCGCCTGGGGGTCGAGGTGATCGCGGTGGACCGCTACGCGGGCGCCCCCGCCCACCAGGTCGCCCACCGCAGCCACACGATCGACATGACCGACTCGGGCGAGGTGCGCCGGGTGGTGGAACTCGAGAAGCCGCAGGTGATCCTGCCGGAGATCGAGGCCATCGCCACCGCCGCGCTGGCGCAGATCGAGCAGGACGGGCTGGCCCGTGTCGTGCCCACCGCCCGCGCAGTGCAGCTGACCATGGACCGCGAGGGCATCCGCCGCCTGGCGGCCGAGGAGCTGGGTCTGCCCACGAGCCGCTACGCGTTCGCCTCCTCGCTGGAGGAGCTGCAGGAGGCGTGCGCTCAGATCGGGTTCCCGTGCCTGGTCAAGCCCACGATGTCGTCGTCGGGAAAGGGACAGTCCTCCCTCCACGGCCCCGAGGACGTGGAGGCGGCGTGGACCTACGCCCAGTCCGGTGCGCGGGTGACGGGGGCGCGCGTGATCGTGGAGTCGTTCGTGGACTTCGAGTACGAGATCACCCTGCTCACCGTCCGCAGCGTGGACCCGGCCACCGGCGCGATCCGGACCGACTTCTGCGAGCCGATCGGTCACCGGCAGGAGCGCGGCGACTACGTCGAATCGTGGCAGCCGCAGGCCATGACGCAGGACGCCTACGACTCGGCGCGCTCGGTGGCAGCGCGGGTGACGGGCGCGCTCGGCGGGGTCGGGGTGTTCGGGGTGGAGCTGTTCGTGCAGGGCGTGGACGTCTACTTCTCCGAGGTCAGCCCGCGGCCGCACGACACCGGCCTGGTGACGCTGCGCAGTCAGGTGCTCAGTGAGTTCGACATGCACGCGCGGGCCGTCCTGGGCCTGCCGGTGGTCACCACCATGTCCAGCCCGGGCGCGTCGGCGGTGATCTACGGCGGGTCCGGTATCGGCGGCGCCGGCCAGGACGGCTCCGCAGGCGGGACGGCCGAGGGGGTCGGGTTCGAGGGTGTGGCCCGCGCGCTCGCGGTGCCGGAGTCGGATCTGCGACTGTTCGGTAAGCCCTCGGCCAGCGAGTTCCGCCGCATGGGCGTGGCCGTGGCCACCGCCGAGGACGTGGAGACCGCGCGCGAGCGGGCCCGCGAGGCCGCCTCGCGTGTGACGGTGGTGAGGTAGGACGTGCGCCGCACCCCCGCAGGGTCGGGAGGCCTCCGGTAGATGACGACGACGAATTCGGTTGCCGACGAGGCCCGCGGGCTCCCGAAGGAACCGACGAGCCCCTGGATCCTGATTCTGGTCGTGGCCACCGTTGTGGTCTGGCTGGCGGTGCTGGCCTGGCAGGTGGTGGTCCTGCCGGAGCGCGTCCCTATTCACTTCGGCTCGGGCGGTGAGCCGGACGGCTGGTCCAGCAAGGCCGGCGCTCTGGCGTTCTCCTCGCTGCTGCCGCTCACGGTGTTTGTGTTGATCCCGCTCACGTCCCTGCTCGTTCTCCGGGCGCCCGAGTTCATCAACGGCCCCAACAAGGAGTGGTGGACGGCCACAGCGCCGAGGCTGCGCAGGTTCGAGCGGCTGGTTCGTGAGGACCTGTGGCTGATCGTGGTGGTCACACTCGCGCTCCTGGTGGCGATGCAGGTGGGGATCGTGATCGCCGTCGATGCGCCGGGACAGCGTATACCGGAGGAGTTCCTGTTCGGCGGGATGGCGGTGTTCGGCGTCGGGCTCGTCGCGGTGATGGTGCGCATGTACGCCGGCAACCGGTACGCCGAGCAACCCGACCTGGACTGAGCCTGTGGATGGTCGTCCGATCTATCCACCGACCCCTCTCGCGGGCCGGATCCGGCGCGGCCGCGCCCCTAGCGTGGATCCCCGAGCGGCCCGGACTGTCGGGCCCGGAGGGGGCGGGACTGATGGCGGGATCGAGCGGGTCGGGACCTGTGGCCGCGGCGCTGGTGGCGTTCGAGCGGGTCGCGGTGGTGGCCGAGGCG
>NZ_JAALEA010000197.1 GCF_014145145.1 Dietzia cercidiphylli | reverse complement strand
GGACGCCCGGAAGAAGGTCACCACCGCCAAGAAGACGAGTGACCGCGCGCGGAGCAAGGCCGCGGCCGCCATCCGGCCCTGACGATCCGCTCCCCCGGTGCCCGCGCACCGGACGTCGACGACCCCGCCCCCACGGGCGGGGTCGTCGGCGTCGGTGGGCCCTGCGCGAGACCCGGTAGCCTGGTTGTCCTGCACTGCGCGGTACACCCACCCGATGCGCAGTCCCCACCCGAGAGGAGCGCGCATGACGGAACACGACGCCGTCGACGAGGAACAGCGCCACCTCGGCCGTCTCCTCGATCGTCTCGAGGAGCTCCGGGCCGACACCCGGGCCCGCCTCGACGCCGTCCTCCGGGGCACGGGGGGAACTCCTCAGGCGCGATCGGAGCGGGAGTCGTTCGCGCGGCTCTATTCGTCGGAGCTGGCGGCGTTCAACGCCGCCAATCTGGGCCTGTACTTCGGTCGGCTGGACATGGAGGACGGAGAGGTCCGGAGGATCGGGCGCGTGGGACTGAGGGACGACGACGAGGACCTCACCCCGCTCCTGCTGGACTGGCGCGCGGACCACAGCCGCCCGTTCTATCTGGCCACCACCGCCCGCCCCGAGGGCGCACACCGTCGTCGTCATCTCCGCACGATCGGCAGGAGGGTCATCGGGGTCCACGACGAGTACCTCACCGCACCCGTCGACGGTGAGGTGCCGGAGGACCACGACGACGTCGTGGGGGAATCCGCCCTGCTCGAAGCCCTGGACAGCGCGCGCTCCGCTCACATGACGGACATCGTCGCGACCATCCAACGCGAGCAGGACGAGATCATCCGGAACCCCCACGCCGGTGTCCTGGTGGTCCAGGGCGGGCCGGGGACGGGGAAGACCGCCGTGGCCCTTCACCGTGCGGCCTACCTGCTCTACACGCACCGCCGGAGGCTCGACCGCAGCGGAGTGCTCATCGTGGGGCCCAACGCGCGGTTCCTCGACTACATCGCACGCGTCCTGCCGTCGCTCGGCGAGTCGGGAGTCGTCCTGCGCACACTCGCCGACCTCTACCCCGGGGTCCGTGCCACCGGTTCGGAGACTCTCCGCGGCGAGGAGGTCAAGGGCTCGGCGGACATGGTCGACATCCTCAAGGCCGCCGTCCGCGCCCGCCAGCTCGCCCCGGGGGCGGACGTGGTGGTGCGGTGCGAGGGACACGACCTCGTCCTCACGCCCGCGGTGGTCCGCGCCGCCCGCGGCCGGG
>NZ_JAALEA010000196.1 GCF_014145145.1 Dietzia cercidiphylli | reverse complement strand
GGCCCGCCTGGCCGAGCTCGGCCACGTCCGGCTCGCCGGCCCGGACGTCGCCGCACCGGAGCCGGTGCCCACCCCGCGACCGACCGCCGTCCGACAGGTCCACATCCTCGGGAGGGGCCAGCTGTCAGAGGTGCTGCGTGGACCGCTGTCGGTCAACGGCTGCCGGGTCACGACCGGTCCCGACCCGGGACTGGCCTTCGACCGCGACCGTCCGCCCTGGACCCGCCGCGGCCCGACACCGGACCTGGTGATCCTGACCGGGTCGATCGCGGTGGATCCGGTGGTGGCCTCCGCCCTCACCCGCTCCGGTCAGGTGCATCTCCACGTGTACGCCCGCGACGGCCGGGTGGTGGTGGGGCCCACCGTGATCCCCGGGGCGAGTCCGTGTCTGCGGTGCGTGGACCTGTTCCGCGCCGGACGTGACCCGCGGTGGCCGTTCGTCGCCGCCCAGCTCGTCGGTCGATCCCCCTCGGCCGGAGTGCCCGCGCTCACTGCGGCAGCCGCCCTGGTCCTCGCCGAGGTCTCCGCCAGCCGTGAGGCCGACCGCCCCCTCCAGACCATCGGGGCGTCCGTCGAGATCAATCCCGCCGAGGGGCTGTGGAGAAGGCTCGAATGGCCGGCCTCCGATCGCTGTACCTGCGGCGCGGCGACATATCGGCATCCTCTGTCATGATTGGAGGCGTGGCCGATCTCCCCCGCACCTCATCCCGCCGAGCAGCGCGCCTCGCAGGCCTGCCCCTGGGAATCGCCGGACGAGCCGCCGGGTCGCTGGGACGTCGAGCTCTGGGCAGGGGCGAGGGCGTACTGACCGAGGAGCTGGCCGACCAGGCGGCCGAACAGGTCTTCGCCGTGCTCGGAGAGCTCAAGGGCGGGGCGATGAAGGTGGGTCAGGCTCTCAGCGTGTTCGAGGCCGGGATGCCCGACAAGTACGCGGGCCCGTTCCGCGAGGCGCTCACCAAGCTCCAGGCCGAGGCTCCGCCGCTGCCCCCCGCCGAGGTCGAGCAGGTCCTCGACACCCAACTCGGCCTGCGGTGGCGGGAGCGGTTCGCCGAGTTCAACACCTCCGCGGCCGCCGCGGCCTCGATCGGGCAGGTGCACCGCGCGGTCTGGTCGGACGGTCGGGAGGTGGCGGTGAAGATCCAGTACCCCGGGGCCGACGAGGCGTTGCGCTCGGACCTCCGTCAGCTCCGACGTCTCTCCCCGCTCCTGCGGCCCCTCAACCCCGGCACCGACGTCAAAGGGGTCATCGACGAGTTGTACGACAGCGCCGTGGCCGAACTGGACTACCGGGGGGAGGCCGACACGCAGCGGGTGTTCGCCGCCGCGTTCCGCGACGACCCGCTGATCCGCGTCCCCGCCGTGCTCGCCTCCGCCCCGAAGGTCCTGGTCACCGAGTGGGCCGAGGGTCGCACGCTCGGCCGGATCGCCGCGAGCGGGACCCAGGAGGAGCGCGACCGGGCCGGTGGACTGCTGGCGGAGTTCCAGTTCTGTTCCCCCGCCCGCGCGAGGATGATGCACGGCGACCCGCACCCCGGCAACTTCCTCCTCGCGGACGACGGTCGGATGGTGGTGCTGGACTTCGGGGCGTCACTCCCGCTACCGGACGGCATGCCCGCGGTCCTCACCTCGATGATGCGGCTCGCGCTGGCCGGGGAGTCCGAGGAGCTGCTCGCCCTCATGACGCGCTCCGGGTACGTGGGCCGGGGCGGGTTGGACCCCGCGGACGCGATGGCCTTCCTCGGGCCCTTCATCGAGCCGATGCGCAAGCCCGAGTTCCACTTCGACCGCAAGTGGATGCAGGGGATCATGGCGGTGTACGGGGACGTCTCCGGCCGTGAGTTCCGGACCTCGCGGTCCTTCACGCTTCCCCGCGAATACGTCCTCATCCACCGGGTGCTCTCGGCCTCGGTGGGCATGCTGTGCCAGCTCGAGGCGACCGCCCCGTACCGGCAGATCGTCCATCGCTGGATGCCGGAGATCTTCCCCGACGAGGAGTGAGCCACTCCGGACCGGCCGGGATCAGCCCTCCCTGACCAGGCGGAGGACATCGTCCCCGTACTCGCCGAGCTTGTGCGCCCCGATCCCGCCGATGCGCCCGAGCGCCCGGGTGTCCGCGGGACGCTCGCGGGCGATCTGCACGAGGGTGTCGTTGGTGAACACCGTGTACGCGGGCTTGCCGATGCGTTCCGACGTCTCCCTGCGCCAGTCGCGCAGCCGCTCGAACAACCCGGTGTCGACCTCCACCGAGCAGTCGGGGCACGATCCCAGCGCCCGGTGCATCGGCCCGGTGAGCCGCTCCCCGCATCCGCGACAACGCCCCTTGTCCGGGGAGTCGGACGTCTGGCGGCTTCCCCCGGGCGCCGGTGCCGGGCGGACCGGGTCGAGGAAGCGGCTGGGACGGCGTGTGGCGCGGCCCCCGGCCCGTCGGCTGCGGCTCCACGAGACGGACAGGTGCTCCCGTGCCCGGGTGACCCCCACGTACAGCAGTCGCCGCTCCTCCTCGATGGCGTCCGGCCCGGCCTTGATCGCGTGACTGATGGGCAGGCTGCCCTCGTGCACCCCGAGGAGGAACACCGCATCCCATTCGAGCCCCTTGGCGGCGTGGAACGACGCCAGGGTCACCCCGCGCTGGTCAGGGGCGTGCCTCGCGGCGGCGCGGGCTCTCAGACCGGCGACCACCGGGAGTAGTCCGGGGCGGTCCTCGGTGGTGGCGATCTCCTCCACGAGGCCCATCAGCGCGGTCAGCGACTCCCACTTCTCCCGGGCCTGGGCGCCCGACGGCTCGGCGGCCGTGAGACCCAACGGTTCCAGTGACGCCCGGATCACCCGCGCGACGTCGGTGGGGTCGGTGAGCGCGGAGTGCTCCTCCGTGACCGCCTCGTCGGTGCCGTCGACCAGTCTGTCGATCGCCGACATCGCGCGCCTGATCACCGTCCGGTCGAAGAAGCCCTCCCCACCCTTGAGCCGATAACCGATCCCCACCTCGTCCAGCGCGGCCTCGATGCGCTCCGACTGCGCGTTGACGCGGTAGAGGACCGCGACCTCCGAGGGGTCGAGCCCACCGTGGACCAGATCGGCGATCGCCCCGGCGACCGCCTCCGCCTCCGCGTCCTCGTCCGGGTACTCGGTGAGGACGGGGTCGGGCCCCGCCGGACGCATTCCACGGAGGGTGAGACCGGCTGATCGGAACCGCCCCGCGCCAGCCCCGATCACCGCGTTGGCCAGGTCGACCACCTGCGGGGTGGACCGGTAGTCCGACTCCAGGCGGACGACGGTCGCCTCCGGGTAGCGCTCGGCGAATCCGAGCAGATAGTCCGGATCGGCCCCGGCGAAGGAGTAGATGGTCTGGTTGACGTCGCCCACCACGGTGAGGTCGTCGCGCCGACCGAGCCAGGCCGACAGCAGGCGCTGCTGGGCGGGGGTGACGTCCTGGAACTCGTCCACCACGAAGCACCGGTAGCGGTCCCGGAACTCCTCCGCGATCGCCGGGACCTCCTCCACCAGTTCCGCCATGTGGCCCAGCAGATCGTCGAAGTCGAGCATGCGGACCGGGCCCGACACCTTGAGATCCTCGTACGCCCGGAACGCCCGCGCCACCTCCGGGGCGGGGGCCGGGAGGTCACGACTGAGTGCGACCGCCCGCTCGGCGTACGTGTCGGGGGTGAGCAGACTGGACTTGGCCCAGCCGATCTCGGTGAGGACGTCCCGGATCGTCTCCGTCGAGGGATCCAGCCCCACCCGGCGGACCGCCTGCGCGACCGCCCGGAACTGTCCGTCGAGCAGCTGCCAGGGTTCCTCGCCGTAGACCCGCGGCCAGAAGTAGGAGAGGTTGCGCAGGGCCGCCGAGTGGAAGGTCCGCGCCTGGACCGGCCCCGTCCCCGCGTCCGCCACGCCCAGCCCGGCGAGCCGCATGCGCAGTTCCCCTGCCGCGCGGGCGGTGAACGTGACGGCCAGGACCTGGTCCCCACGGACGTGTCCGGTGGTCACCAGGTGGGCGATGCGCCGGGTGATGGTGCGCGTCTTGCCGGTCCCCGCGCCCGCGAGGATGCAGACGGGTCCGCGGGGCGCCAGGACGGCCCGCCGCTGCTGGGGGTCCAGTCCGTCGAGGGCCGAGTCCCGGTCACGCCGCACGTCATCCACGCCACCATGGTGGCATCCGGCCCCGACACATCCCCGTGGGCCTCCCCCGGGATGATTCCCCGGTCTCCGAGCGTTGGACCCCGTCATGAGCGATCTCACGAACGATGCCGAGGCCCTGACCCTCTACACCACCACGTGGTGCCCCTTCTGTACCCGGCTCAAGAAGCTGCTGGACGAGAAGGAGATCGGTTACACGGAGATCGACGTGGACGCCGACGCCGAGGCCGCGGCGTTCGTCGAGAGCGTCAACGGCGGCAACCGTGTCGTCCCGACGGCGCTGTACTCGGACGGCACCACCGCCACCAACCCCCCGGCCTCCCAGGTGAGGGCCAAGCTCGCCGAGCTCGCGGACGCCTAACGGTCCACCGCGGCGACCCACGACCGGAGCATCACGTGGGCGATCGATACCGGTGGGGCCACCATGAGGTCGCCCCGTCCGTCGAGCGCGGCGCGGACCTCGTCGACGTCGAACCAGGCGGCCTCACTGATCTCCTCGTCCTCGAGCACGATCGGCGCGTCCGGGTCCCCGACCGCGTGGAAACCCACCATCAGTGAGCGGGGGAACGGCCAGGGTTGGCTGCCGAGGTAGCGGACCCGGTCGACCTCCACGCCGACCTCCTCCTTCACCTCGCGCCGGACACAACCCTCCAGGGACTCCCCCGCCTCCACGAATCCGGCGACGTGGGAGTACATCCCGGCCGGCCAGACCGGTTGACGTGCCAGGAGCACCCGGCGCCCACCGTCGTGGACCAGGCAGATCACGGCCGGGTCCGTGCGTGGGTACTCGGGTCCTCCGTGGAACGGGTCCTCGATGGCCCAGCCCGCGTCCACGCGGCGCGGATGGTGCTGCGGTTCCCGGCCCCGCACGGTGTCCCGGTGCCAGCCGAGCAGGGCGAGGGCCTGCGAGGCCAGTGAGCCGTCGCCCTCGACCAGGTCCGCTCCGGTCACCCGGAGTGACGCCACCGCCGGGTCATCGGGCAGCTCCTCCACGGGCAGGGCCCAGATGTGGCGCCCCTCGTCCGTACGCCCGAGGAACACCGCGGTCTCCGGCAGCTCCTCGGCGTGGTCCGACGCGGGTTCCAACCGGATGCGTCGACGGCCCCCGGCCGCCGGGTCCGTGGCGAACCGGTTGCGGCGGTCGACCCGCAGCACCCGCGCGGTGGCCCATCCCCGCGACAGACCGTCGACGTCCTGCCTGAGCGGCGCGGCCCGGTCGGGCGCGGCGACGGACAGCACGGGGTCGGAGTCGAGGCTGAAGTCCAGCGGCATGGTCGGGGTTCCTTCTCGCAGATCTTGAGGGAGCGGTCAGCGTGCCAGCCCGGCGGACGCCGCGGCCACCCGGACCGCCCGCGTCGCCGGCCCTGGTCTCAGCCCGAGACCATCTTGATGTAGAGCAGGCGGTCCCCGGTCTCCAGGGCGTCCGCCTCGGGTTCGTTGACCTTGATCAGCTGACCCTTGCGGACCACTCCCAGGACGAGCTCGGCCAGATGGCGCGGCGAGCCGCCGACCTCGGACTCCTCCACGCGCCGTTCGGCGATGGAGAACCCCTCGTCGGGGGTCAGCAGGTCCTCCATCATCCCCACGACGGTCGGGGTGATGGTCGCCAGGCCGAGCAGGCGCCCGGCCGTCTCGGCGGAGACCACCACGGAGTCCGCGCCCGACTGCTTCAGCAGATGCTTGTTGTCCGACTCACGAACGGTGGCGACGATCTTGGCGTTGGGTGCCAGCTCGCGCGCGGTCAGCGTGACCAGCACCGCGGTGTCGTCGGAGTTGGTCGCCACCACCACGGCCGCGGCGCGGGTGACGCCCGCGAGCTTGAGGACGTCCGACCGGGTGGCCGAGCCCTGGACGGTGACCAGTCCGCGGGCGGCCGCGGACCTGAGTGCCTGGGGGTCGGTGTCGACCACGACGATGTCGTCGGGGGCGATCTCGTCGGCGAGCATCGCCGCGACGGCCGACCTGCCCTTGGTGCCGTAGCCGACGACGACGGTGTGGTTACGCACGAGGTTCCTCCAACGCTGGATCCTGAGGGCCTGACGGGACTGCTCGGTGAGCACCGACAGGGTGGTACCGACGAGCAGGATCAGGAAGAGCACGCGCAGCGGCGTGATCAGAATGGCGTTCAGCAGCCGCGCCTGCTGGGTGATCGGGGAGATGTCCCCGTAACCCGTGGTCGAGAGGGAGACGGTGGCGTAGTAGAAGGCGTCGACGACCGTGATCCGGCCGTCGGCCCCACCGCCGCCTTCATACCCCTCCTGATCGAGATACACCACGAGGGCCGCCAGGGCCAGCGTGAGCACGGCCATCAGGACGCGCTTGCCGATGAGCCGCCACGGGCTCTCGGCGTTCGCGGGGATGCTCACCACGCCCACGAGGATGTGGTCGGGGCTCTCGTCCAAGGGGTCGCTGCTGCGGACACGGGACGCGAGTGCGCGCTTCCTCACCATCGGCAGCTCCGTTCCGGGACGGGACCGCCGTCGATCATCGGGGTCACCGGGACCATCGTGGCCTATCGGTCACCGTCGGACAACAACCGGCCTCTCCCCGGTCCGGTGGAGAGGAGTCGGAGCAGCTCCTCCGCGTCGGGGAGATCGGCCGGTTCGACGGTCCTCCCGGCGCGGACGTAGTGGAAGGCGGCCCGGACCCTGTGGAGTTCGACCGGTCGTCCGAGCCTGGCGGAGACGACTCTCGCCCACGCGTAGCGGTAGACCGCCAACTGGAGCGAGACCGCGGGCATCTCCCCGGGGCCAGGGACCCGCCCGGTCTTCCAGTCGACGACGATCCAGTCGTCCCCGTCCGCGAACACCGCGTCCATGCGGCCACGCAGCAGATGCTCCCCGAGTCCGACCTCGAACGGCACCTCCACCGCCTCGGGTGTCTGTCGGGCCCATCGCGACGATTCGAAGGCCTGCTGCAACGCCGTGAGGTCCGACTCCGACACACCGTCGACCGCGCCATGGTCCCCGGCGCCGGGGAGATCGTCGATGTCCAGCAGGTGGGTGGCCCCGAAGCGGTGTTCCAGCCACAGGTGGAACCGCGTTCCGCGACGGGCGAAGCGGTCGGGCCGGAACGGCACCGGTCGGCGGAGGCGATCGGTGAACGCGTCGGGATCGGTCGCCATGGCCACCACCTCACCCGCGGTCAGCCGCCGCGGCAGGACCACGGCGTCACGCTGCTCGGCGGCCCGGCGCGCATCCGCGAGCAGCGGCGCCGCC
>NZ_JAALEA010000195.1 GCF_014145145.1 Dietzia cercidiphylli | reverse complement strand
GGGCGTCTGCCGGCGGGTGGGGTCGCCAGGAGACTCACCGCGGGTGCGACCCCGCTGCGGGGCCCGGCGGATGGGCCCCGACGCCTCCCCGGGACGCCGGGACGACGACCGATCGCGGCCGTCGCCCCGGCGATCAGAAGGGCGTGGTGGGCGAGCCATGAGCCCTCCTCTCGACTACCTACCTACTGGGGCCGTGCTTTCTTGGGCTGCGCGACCCGATGGCCTGGCTCAGGCGTTGAAGCGCGGGAAGGCGCCGGCACCGGCGTACCGGGCGGCGTCCCCGAGCATCTCCTCGATGCGCAGCAGCTGGTTGTACTTGGCCACCCGCTCCGAGCGGGCCGGGGCGCCGGTCTTGATCTGGCCGCAGTTGCAGGCCACCGCGAGGTCGGCGATGGTCGTGTCCTCGGTCTCGCCCGAGCGGTGCGACATCATCGAGGCGTAGCGGTTGCGGTGTGCCAGTTCCACGGCGTCCAGCGTCTCGGTGAGGGTGCCGATCTGGTTGACCTTGACCAGCAGCGCGTTGGCCGCGCCCTTGGCGATGCCGTCGGCCAGACGCTCCGGGTTGGTGACGAACAGGTCGTCGCCCACCAGCTGGACCTTGTCGCCGATCATGTCGGTCAGGGTCTTCCAGCCCTCCCAGTCGTCCTCGTCGAGCGGGTCCTCGATGGAGACCAGGGAGTAGTTGGCCACGAGGTCGGCGTAGACGTCGGCCATCTCCGCGGCGGAGAGCTGCTTGCCCTCGAAGTTGTACTTGCCGCCGGAGTAAAACTCGGTGGCCGCCACGTCGAGCGCGAGCGCGACGTCGGAGCCGAGCGTGTAGCCGGCCTGCTCGATGGCCTCCACGATGAGGTCCAGCGCGGCCTTGGTGGAATCGACCGACGGGGCGAAGCCGCCCTCGTCGCCCAGGCCCGTCGACAGGCCCTTGTCCTTGAGGACGGCCTTGAGGGAGTGGTAGACCTCGGTGCCCACGCGCAGGGCCTCGCGGAAGGTCGGCGCGCCGATGGGCGCGATCATGAACTCCTGGACATCCACGCCCGAGTCGGCGTGGGCGCCGCCGTTGAGAATGTTCATCATGGGCACGGGCAGGACGTGCGCGTTGGCGCCGCCGATGAAGCGGTACAGCTCCAGGCCGGCGGCCTCGGAGGCGGCGCGGGCCACGGCGAGCGAGACGCCCAGAATGGCGTTGGCACCGACGTGGGACTTGTTGTCCGTGCCGTCGGCGTCGAGGAGGGCCTCGTCGACCAGGCGCTGCTCCTCGGCGGGGATGCCGATCACGGCCGGGGCGAGCACGTCCAGCACGGCCTCGACGGCCTTGGTCACGCCCTTGCCCAGGTAACGGTCGTCGGAGTCGCGCAGCTCCACGGCCTCGTGGGCGCCGGTCGAGGCACCCGAGGGCACCGCGGCCCGCCCGAACGAGCCGTCGTCCAGAAGCACCTCTACCTCAACGGTGGGGTTGCCTCGCGAATCGAGGATCTCCCGGGCTCCGACCTGCTCGATAAGCGCCATCTGTGCTCCTTGGGGAAGTTCGTGGATCGTGTCTGGGTCGGCACCGCGCTGGGTGGTTGCAGTACCGGGGGCCATTGTTCCACGTCGGTCTACAGGGCGGGGTCAGGCGTGCTGGGCCACATCCCTTCGGGTGCGCTGCGTGTCTGATCACGTCACGGCGGGATGCGATGCACGTCCGGACCACACCGGCAGCGCAACCCGGAGGTGAAGAGTAAAGCCTCGGCCCATCAACCCGGCACGTACTGCCCATTCGGACAGATTCGTATTACGATAGTGCCCATGGAGCGGAAAATTCAGGGTCAGAACGTCTCCGAAGAACAGCTCGACAATTGGGTCGCCGAGGCTGAAGAGGGTTACGACATCGCCTGGCTGCAGAAGCGCATGGGTCGGCCCGCACGATCCGACCGCGCGGCCCGAGTCGTCCCGGTTCGCCTGACCGATGCTGAACTCGAGGCTGTCATGGCCCGCGCCGACCGGGAGCACCTCAACCGATCAGAGGCGATCCGCCAGGCGTTGGCGCAGTGGGCCGCCGCCTCGTGATAGTCCGACCATCCGCGAGGAAACACGGCATCAAGGACGACGACATTCGGGCGGCGCTCGAGTCGCCAGTCCTCTCCGGCCCACTGGACGATGACCATCCCCAACGCGTCCTCGTCCTCGGGTTCGATACACTTTCGCGCGTACTAGAGTTGATCGCGCTGTACTACGACGATGGCACGATCGAGGTAATTCACGCGATGAAGGCCCGCCGTTCCTATCTCAACCTGCTTGAGTAGCTGCCGCGTTCAGACTCTTGCCGTTGCGCACTGACGTCAGCAGCAGACCAATACCGGCGTCCGACCTCGTCGTCGTCAGTTTTCGGCCCCTCAGCCCAACGCCACCACGCACTTGCCCGTCGTCCGCCCAGAGAGCATGTCCACGATTTCCACAGCGCTGCGAGGTGCTTCCTGGCTTCGGGAAGTCGGTCAACGAACATGGGAGATCAACACGACGTCGTCGGGCTTGAGGGACGTCACCACGAACATCCCCGCCCACGCCGTGAGGCCCGTCATCCCGAGCAGCCCCACCTCAAGCTCCGGCGGGCCCAGCGCACGGTCCAACTTGGACAGCGCCCCGGCCACCCCGAGGCCGGATCCACCAGGGCGTACTCGCGGTGTCCGAGGTCGTGGTGCACCGAGTCGTCGGGGGTGTACTCATCCGCGTCCGACTCGACCACCTCGCCGACCACCATCTCGGCGAGCGCCTCCCCCGGCTTCAGGGCCTGACTACGAACCACCTCGCAGTCAGAATTCCGGCCGCGGCTGGCCCGTGTCGTCGTCGTAATCGCCTTACCTTCGTCCCTAATGCGCGGCCTCACCCCGGCACCCACGCTCACCTCGACGGCCCGGCGGGGTGCGCACCAGCCGACGGCGGCGGTGACGTACCCGGCCCCTACAGTGAGCCCGACCCCGCCAGGACCATCCAGGAGGACTCCGTGGACTCACCCGCCCTCATCACCGCCCGCAACGGGGCAGACATCTGATGGCGGCCCGGTCCTCACGCTCAACGACAAAGAAACGCAAGTCGAGCTCCAGGCGGGCGACGTCGGCCAAGAAGCCCAACACGACGCCGACGATTCCGACGATCCCTCCCGGCCAGCGGGTGTGGCTGCTGGAGCTCCCGTGGGGAGGACTGGGCGGAGGGGCGCCGGCCGGAGTGACCTACTACAAGTCGCTCACCGCGCACGCCTATGTCGGCACCGCCCTGCCGGACCCACTGGAGCACTACGCCAGTAAGCCCTACTCCTACCTGCGGTGGCTGGAAGACGAGCTCAACGGCAGCGAGGGCCCGGGCGCGACCGCCGCGCCGATGACGCTGCGCCCGGAGCAACGCGCGGACGTGGACGCGATCGTCGCGGCCGCCCAGCGCCAGTTCCGGCAAGTTCACCTGGCCAACGATGTGGGCACCGGCAAGACCCTGGTGGCGGTGGCTGCGGCGAAGGCCATCGCGAACATGCGCGGCGCTCGCACCATCCTGGTGACGGTGGACCGGCCCGCGCGCATCACCATCCCGTCGTGGCGGCGCACCATCGCAGCACTGGGTAACGAGGACCTGTGTGACGACGACCTGCGCTGGATCATCATGTCCTCGGACAGCCTGGGCAAACTCATGGCTCGAAACGGGCGCCCTCGCCTCAAGGTCGACGTGGCGGTAATTGACGAGGCCCACCAGTTCCGGCACGCCAGCAAGCGCACCAGCTACATGCGGCGACTGACCCGCATGGACGGCCCGCACGAGAAGTCCCCTTTCGTGCTGACGATCACCGCCACGCCGGGCCATCACCCAGGCGAATGGGGCTACCTGTCGTCGCTGTTCGCACAGGTACACGGCGACCCGCCTGCACGGTGGGCGGACTTCGGGCGGACCCTGGCCGAGCGGGGCGTGCCCCTGGAGACCTCGTACGGCAAGTGGACGTGGACCGTGGAGGCCAAAGAGTCGCTGCCGATGCAGCAGGCCGCCATCAGCGACGTGCGCGACATCCTGCTGCGGCACGACCCGCCGCTAATGCTCACCCGGTCGGCGCCGTGGGGCCCGCCTCCGTTCGACGTGGACCTGGTGGAGCTGACCCCGGACCAATGGCGGGCCTACGAGCTGGAGTGGGGCGACTTCCAGCGAGAGATGCACTTGGCCAGGACGGGCAACAACGTCGCTCGCGGGTTGGCTGCGCTGGTGCGATTGCGCCAGAAGGCATCGATGATCCGGGTCGAGCACACGGTCGCGGCGGCGAAGGCCGAACTCCAGCGCGGCTACCAGGTGTTGATCGCGACCGAGATGGTGTCCACAGCCGCGCACCCGGTGGCCGAGCTGCTCGAGGCCGACGGATTCCCGGTTGCACGGATCTACGGCTCGAACCCGCAGGCCGAGTCCGAGCGGATGCGGTTCCAGCGAGGCGAGGCGCCCGTGGTGGTGTTCAACACGCCCACCGCGATCAACCTGCAGGCGCGCGAGCAGTTCGCCGACGGCACGTTCGCGACCGACACCCCGCGCAGGGGCTTCTTCCATCAGGCCCGCTACTCGGGGCTCCTGGCCGAACAGACGATGGGCCGCGCGCACCGGAATCATCAGGTGTGCGCGTGGTCGCTCCTGGCGGCGGCCGGCACGATCGAGGAGCGAGCGGGGACCGTGATGTTGTCCCGTCTCATCGCCTCGGCGACCAGCACCGATGCGGACTCCTCCACCTTCTCGGAGGTGGCCCGGGTGTTCGGTATCGACTGGATCCCTGCCGTCCGATTGGCGGACGAGCTCGGCTAGGTGTTCTGGATGCAGGGCGCTGTGCCCGCGAACCGTGGGGCGCCACGACACGCTCACCGCCCGTGGCGTGTCCCCGCGACGGGCAGACTGGTTCCGGCGAACGCCCTGGTCGTCGTTATTTACGCGCTCCTTTCCGATTACTCGGCCGATACACTCCCAGGGTGCGGATTCGTCCGATCGATCTGGTGGATGTCCTGGCGTATCTCGTCGTGCTGGGCGTGTTCATCCAGCTATTCCCCGCGGTCCTCTCGGAGACGTTCCTGCTGGCACTTCTCACGGCGGTCCTGCTCAAGGCGGTCCTGGAGATCGTCCTGCGGGTCAAGAAGCGGATTGTGGGCCGCATCCGCTCGGGAAAGACGCTCACAGTTCGCGTCGTGAACGTGGCCGCGCTGGTGTTGGTGCTGCCGGGTAGCAAGTTCCTGGTCCTCGAGCTGGTGGCGCTCGCGTTCGGCGACGCCGTCCAGCTGGGCGGCTTTCTCGCTGTGACCGCACTGATCGTCGTGCTGATGCTCGCACGCGGCGGCATGCGGCGGTTTCTGGCGAAGAGTGAGCAGTGACCCAACACGGCCGCGGCTCCGGCCACGGTCTGACCACACAGTGACGAGCATGATCGACCCCGCCGCACCCATCTCAACCTGTGTAGGTAGCTGCCGAATTCGGACCACTACTGGTGCGCACAGCCGTCAGCAGCAGACTGATATCGGCGGCCGACCTCGTCGTCGTCACCAGTAGGCCCCTCAGCCCAGCGCCACCACGCACTTGCCCGTCGTCCGCCCGGAGAGCATGTCCACGATCGCCTGCGGCGCGGACTCCAGGCCCTCGTACTTCGCGAGGTCCAGGTTCAGGTCGCCCGACCGCCACAGTTCCGCGAGGTGCTTTCTGGCCTCGGGAAGCCGATCCGCGAACGTGCCCGCGAGGAAGCCACGCAGATTGATGTCCTTGGTGGTGGCGTTGAAGAGGTTGTCGGGAGCGGCCGGAGGCTGACCGTCATAGCCAGCGATCGCGCCACAGAGGGCGACCCGGCCGAGCGGGCGCAGGTGAGTGAGCGCGGCCTTGAGGTGGTCGCCGCCGACGCTGTCGAAGTACACGTCGATCCCCTCGGGCGCGAACTCGCTCAGCGGCTCGTCCAGCCCGTCGCGCCAGTTGAACGCCGCGTCGAGCCCGAGTACATCCTTGAGGTAGGTGACCTTCTCGGCACTACCAGCGCTGCCGATCACCCGGCACCCGTGCGCCTTGGCGAGCTGCGCCGCGACGCTGCCCACCGCGCCGGCGGCCGCGGAGATCCACACGACGTCGTCCGGCTTGAGGGACGCCACCACGAACATCCCTGCCCACGCCGTGAGCCCGGTCATGCCGAGCAGCCCCACCTGGAGCTCGGGCGGGCCCAGCTCGCGGTCCAGCTTGGACAGTGCCCCGGCCACGCCGAGGGCCTGGTTTTCCGGATCGACCAGGGCGTATTCGCGGTACCCGAGGTCGTGGTGCACCAGGTCGCCGGGTGCGTAGCCCTCCGCGTCCGACTCGACCACCTCACCGACCACCATCCCGGCGAGCGCCTCCCCCGGCTTGAGGGCCGGCAGGTATCCGGGAGGCGAGACGGGATCGAGCCGCAGCCGGGTGGCCGCGTCCACGGAGAGCAGCGTGTTGCGGATGAGCACGTGCCCCGGAGCCATGGTCGGCATCTCGGTGGGCACCACCTCGAGGTCGTCCACCGCCAGCGCACCGTCGGGGTGCCTGACCAGGCGAACCTCCCGGTTGCCCTGCGCTGCGTTGCCGGTCGTCGTGTCGTTCATCGCCGTGTCGGTCATGCGATCCCTACCGATCGTTGTGTGGGCCAGTTCACACCGACAGTAAATGAACTGACTTCACTTGGGTAGTGGATGGGCGAAGTTGGACCACGCAGGGGCGACCACAGGGCGGGCACGCGCGTGACGCAGGCGGGCGCACCCCAAACCTTGACGGAACCGCAGCCCCTGGACGGTGCGCCCCCGACGCCCCCACCCCATTGCGCTCGCCGCCGACGCGGTGAATGATGAAAATCGAGTGATAAACCGAGGTGAGGGCCCGTCAACGGCTACGTGCTCTTACCGCCGACTCGAGCGGGGTGGCACACGAAATGCGCGCACTGATCGTCTTTCAATCGATGTACGGCTGCACCCACGACATTGCCAACGCGATCGCACGCGGCGTCGCTCGGGTAGGTGACGCCACGACAGTCCCCGTCTCGCACGCGATAGACGAGGACACCTCCGTCTATGACCTGGTGATCGTGGGCGGCCCCACCCATGTCCACGGAATGAGTCGCGAATCGACCCGGCGTGGTGCGGTCGAAGCCGCCGACCAGCCAGACAGTGCCCTGACGGTGGAACCCGATGCGGCGGGTGCGGGGATCAGGGACTGGCTCGGCGAGCTCTCCCGGCGCGAGGGGGCTGCTGCCGCGTTCGATACCCGGGTCGACAAGCCCGCGATCCTCACCGGTCGGGCATCCAAGGGGATCTCGAAGAAGCTGAAAAGCCTGGGGTTCACCCTCGTCGCCGAACCGGAGAGCTTCCTGGTCGACACCCAGACCCAGCTGCTCGAGGGCGAAGAGGCCCGCGCGGAGCAGTGGGGCCAGATGGTGGCCGCGCGGATCACGTGAACCCGGGAGAGTGTGATCCCCTCTCCCAGTGGGTGATCCGACTAAGGGTCTATTGCGACAGGGGCCGGACCTCGTCGAGCATGACGTCGACGAAGACGTCCTTGTTGTCCGCGCTGCCGAGGCCGTGCCCGCCCTCCAGCCAGATCAGTCTCTTCTCCGGCGCCGAGAGCTCGTCGTAGTACTCCTCGACCAGCGTCGGCATCGCATTCACGTCGTGCCGCCCCACGAAGAAGAACACCGGCACCTCGAGCTCCGGAGCCTGATCGACGAAGTCCAGGTCTTCCAGCTGCGGGTAGACGGCGTTGAACGAGTTGATCAGACCGCGGGTGTGGTTGATCGTGTCGACGTAGCCGTACTCGGGCACGAGCAACCCGAGAAGCGGCACGACCAGCGTGTAGCGGGGAACCCCCATCATCTCGTTGAGCACGTCGAGAAAGTCCACGTACGGCCACACCACAGCGTCGCCGTAGTACGGCGGCGGTCCGTTGTTCCGCAGCGTCTCCGCTCGCCCGGTATCCCCCTGCTCCTCGAGGTGATCCAGCGCCAGTTGGTACCCCATCCGGTCGTTCTCGGTGGTGTTGACCATCTGCCCGCTGCTGATGAACGCGTGGAAGAGCTCGGGGTGTTCCTGGGCCAACCAGATGCCCAGGATGCTCGACCACGAGACTCCATAGATGTAGATCTTGTCCTGCCCGAAACGTTCGCGGAGGTGGTTGGTGAGCGCGGTGGCATCGGCCACGAACCGCTCCCGGTCGAGGTCGTCGAACGGCACGGCGCCGTAGGACTTTCCGGTCCCGGGCTCGTCCCAGTTGACCACCGTGAAGTGCTCCTCCAGTGGCCTGAACTCGGTGGAGTTGAAGAAGCCGCCTCCACCGGGGCCGCCCATCCCGAGGTTGAGCAGGACCGGATTCGACGCGTCATGGCCGCGAATGGTGATCCACTGTTCGCTGCCGTTGAGCTCCACCGCCTCCATCTCGGCAACGCTCCCGGGGACGGGCTCACCGTCCGACCCGGTGATGGGCGGCGTGATCGCCAGGGTCTGCGACGCCAAGACGGCCACGATCGCGGCGAGCGCCATGACACCCACCGCCATCGGTCTCACCGCCCGCCGGCGGCGTCGGAGGATGAGCCAGAGTAGCGCGAACAGGCCGAGCAGGAGCAGTGGAAGCCATGCCCACATCGGCACCGACGTGGTGAGCGGCAGAAGCAGCACGGGCAGGAACAGCACCACGGCCGCGATCACTGCCGCAGCGGTCAGCCATCCACTACCTCGACGACGAGGACGCCCTGTGCGCTTGTCAGTCACGGTGACTCCAGGGGCTATGCCTCTGAACCTACGAGGTGGTACGGCCGCGGTCAACGGTCGGGACGGTTGGCCCCGCGCTCACCGCGGCGATCCGCAAGGCCCCGGCGGGGCGCCAGCAGATCGCGCTGGCCCGCGCGTCGAGGTCCAGCTCCCGGCCGTCGGGCAGCTCCAAGCCGCTCACCT